>NZ_MCYD01000677.1:0-18056 GCF_002876325.1 Vibrio sp. 10N.261.52.A1 | reverse complement strand
TTGGCGACCATAGCATTGTGGACCCACCTGATTCCATGCCGAACTCAGAAGTGAAACACAATAGCGCCGATGGTAGTGTGGGGCTTCCCCATGTGAGAGTAGGACATCGCCAGGCTTTAAATTATGAACGACTTGTCAGCGACGACAAGTAGTCCACTGCGGAGTGGTAGTTCAGTTGGTTAGAATACCGGCCTGTCACGCCGGGGGTCGCGGGTTCGAGTCCCGTCCACTCCGCCACTTATTCAGAGTTTCAGCTCTTTAAAACTGAAATAGGGGTGTAGCTCCAATTGGCAGAGCAGCGGATTCCAAATCCGCGTGTTGGGAGTTCGAATCTCTCCACCCCTGCCATATACGAAGCCTCAGCAGAAATGCTGGGGCTTTTTTACGTCTGTTGCTTTTGCAAAGCAATGTTGGGAGCTGGAGCGCCAGCCCGGTCGAACCTCCGGAGTGCCGGCCCAGTCCACCCCTGTCATATTTAAGGCTCTAGTTGAAAGACTAGAGCCTTTTTGCTTTCTTAAGTTGAAATACTTCATAATCCTCTTTCAGCTTCTTCTATCTCAAATTTATCTCTGTCCCAAAAAGTTACCAATAATCGTAAACTGTTCTCAAATGCCGACTAGTATAAATAATATGCATCACTTACACGGAACGGTTATGAGGTTATCTTTTGTTTTAGTTGTCCTGTTTTATTCATTTTCTTCTTTAGCAACCCCTTGGGAGAAAGAGAAAAGCCCGACGACAAACTCGACCTCATCGATCGGCAGTTACGCTAACGGCTGCTTGGACGGTGCACAGGCTTTACCGATTAATGGTGTTGGCTATCAGATTATTCGTCCCCAAAGGGAGCGTTACTATGGTCACACAGAGGCTATTAAGTTTGTTGAAAGGCTCGGCGTGACAATCAGTGAGCAATTGAACACGAATCTATTGATTGGTGATATCTCACTTCCTCGTGGTGGGCGCTTTTCATCTGGTCATTCAAGCCATCAAACTGGATTGGATATCGATATATGGCTGAGGTTAACGGATAAACGGCTCTCTGAGAACGAACTCGCGGTTCCCAAGCCAGTCAGTGTTGTCGATCTTACTAACTACAAGCTTCGCCAGTCTAATTGGACTAACGACCACTTCCAGGTCATTCGCCATGCTGCTAAAGATGAAAAAGTGGTGCGCATTTTTGTTCATCCAGTGATTAAGCAGGCTCTTTGCGATCAGGAAGTCTCTGATGTTAAACAAAGAGGGTGGTTAGGCAAAATCAGGCCGTGGTGGGGGCACTATTCTCACTTTCATGTTCGCTTAAAGTGCCCTGAAGGTAGTGTCAATTGTATCCCTCAAGCTAAACCTCCTAAAGGTGATGGTTGTGGCGAAGAGCTCGCGAGTTGGGCGCCAAAGACAATCCCTGTTCCTCCTCCTAAAAAGGTAGCCACCAATAAGAAAAAAAAGAAAATTAAAGTCATACCTAGTCAATGTTTAGCCTTGATTTCGAATAAGTAATCGAATTATCAATGGCTTATTAAGGTGGTAATGCCACTCGTTTTGTCGACTCTAAAAACTGGAGAAATGTCACACTTTTGTCTAGAGTTTATAAATGCGACATTAAGAATATCGTTTGATATTGGAAGCATTAATTTGAATAAAACAGCGACAATTTGACTGGGCTAGGTCAGGAGTAAGTGTTTGGGGTGAAAGATGCGGCTTATGTGTAGTATGTGAAATCAGAGTCTGATACCCGTAGATAGATAATTCAAGGATAAGACTATGACTATGATTTGTGCAAAGGAATTTTCAGAATGGTTAAGACATAGGTTCAGCACTGAGAATGCGGGTATTTCTATTTCAAGAGATGATATCAACCAATTAACAGGCAGACAGCGACTAGACCCTAGCTTTGTCAACGATGTACATTATGAATTGATGCAGTATGGAATGGCATTTGTGACAGATACCGGGCGGGAAAACTTTTATCTCGTTCCTGTATCACAGTCGATAAATTGGCGAGAGCGACTCGAATATCAATTTGAAAAAGAGTTATTCTGCAACATTTATCCCATCGAAAAATCCGGATAAGAAAAAGGTTCAACTTAATGATTAAGTTGAACCTTTTCTCTTTTAGGTCAAGCCTTGAATGATAACAAACTTCTCTAGTAGCTCGTCTTCAGTTTCAATATGGTTTGGGTCGGTGATGATGCACTTGGTAATTGGGCATACAGACTGACACGTTGGCTTCTCATAGTGACCTTTACATTCAGTACATAAATCTGGGTCGATTTCGAAGATGCTGTCACCCATAGTGATTGCGCCATTTGGGCATTCAGGGTCACACATATCGCAGTTTATGCACTTGTCAGTGATTAACAGAGCCATAGCTTACTTCTCGGTTTTCTAAGTAAAGTTACTTACCAGATGCGTTGCGTGTATCTTGGCCTTCGCTCAAGTTACGCATCAACAAGCCGTACTCTAAGTCTAGATCAGCTGGTACAGGGATGAATACAAAGTGACCGTTGCCTTTTGCGTCTTCAACGGCTTCAGACTTACGGTTTTCCATCATCTCTAGTGTGAAAACAACGTTACCTTTTGGTGTCATCATTTCCAAGCTGTCGCCTACTAGGAACTTGTTTTTCACTTCTACTTCCGCTAGATCGCCACGGCGTTTACCTGTGAATTCGCCAACAAATTGTTGAGTATCAGAGATAGAGTAACCGTACTCGTAGTTTTGGTAAGTGTCGTGAGTGTGGCGACGTAGGAAGCCTTCAGTGTAGCCGCGGTGCGCTAGGCTCTCTAGAGTACCCATTAGGCTTTCATCAAATGGCTTGCCTGCTACGGCGTCATCGATAGCTTTACGGTAAACTTGTGCAGTACGAGCACAGTAGTAGAAAGACTTAGTACGGCCTTCGATTTTCAGTGAGTGAACACCCATCTTCGTTAGACGCTCAACGTGCTGGATTGCACGAAGGTCTTTTGAGTTCATGATGTAAGTACCATGCTCATCTTCAAACGCAGCCATTTTCTCTTCAGGCTTGTGTGACTCTGAAAGTAGAACCACTTCATCTGTTGGTTTACCTAGACCTAGTGTGTTGTCTGGACGTTCGTCTTGAACTTCAACATCCTGAATCTCTACACCAGTAGGGTTTGCTTCAACGATCTGACCGTTTTCGTCTTCTTTTGCTGCTTCTGTTTTGTATTCCCAACGACAAGCGTTAGTGCAAGTACCTTGGTTAGGATCGCGTTTGTTCATGTAACCAGAAAGTAGACAGCGACCAGAGTATGCCATGCAAAGTGCACCGTGAACAAAGATCTCTAGTTCTGTTTCAGGACAGTGTTCGCGGATCTCTTCGATCTCTTCAAGTGATAACTCACGAGATAGGATGACACGCTCAACGCCTTGTGTAGCCCAGAATTTTACCGTTGCCCAGTTTACAGCGTTAGCTTGAACTGAAAGGTGGATAGGCATTTCAGGGAATGCTTCACGAACCATCATGATAAGACCAGGATCAGACATGATAAGAGCGTCTGGGCCCATATCAACAACTGGCTTAAGGTCGCGAATGAAAGTTTTTAATTTAGAGTTGTGTGGCTGAATGTTACATACAACATATAACTTTTTGCCTTGAGCATGAGCTTCATCGATACCGATTTGTAGGTTTTCGTGGTTGAACTCATTGTTACGAACGCGAAGGCTGTAACGTGGCTGGCCCGCGTAAACCGCATCAGCGCCGTAGGCGAATGCGTAACGCATGTTTTTAAGGCTTCCTGCCGGTGATAATAGTTCAGGTACAAATGGTTTTTGTGTAGTCATTGCTTCGTTCTCTAATCTGATCTCAAGTCAGGTTGATACCACCAAGTGATATCAAAGGGGCGCAAATTTTACGCTAAAATGAGTCTGGTTGATAGCCCTAAAGATAGCAATGATATTAAGAAGAGAGTGAAGGGATAAATATACAGCGGGAAATGTAGGGAAAATAAGCTCAGGCACGGAGCACCTGAGCTTTGGAGATACCGATTAAGCGTTCGGTTGAGTTAATCCACCTAGTGATTCGAATAGATTCGGAAGGAACACGCTGAACTCACCACATAGCAATGAGAAATCTGCATCAAAGCGTGCAGCTTGGTCCTCACGGGGAATATCGTCGTTCTCATCTTTAAGTTCATCGCTAAACTTCAGGCGCTTGATACTGCCGTCTTCAGCCAGGATGAATTCAATGCGATCTTGCCAGTTGATAAGCAGCTTGGTTACCACTTTATTTGCTTCGATGTGGTTTTTAATCTCGTCGGCTTCTAGCTCTTGTTTTTTAACTCGAACAATACCACCGTCTTCTTGAATCGACTTAAGCTCAGCTTCATCAAGCATTGTAATGCCTTGAGGCGTATCACCTGATTTAACCCACTCGGTTAGTGTTGTTTCTATCGCTTGCTCAGGAATAGCTGGCACGACTGGTAGGCTACCCATTGTTTTACGCAGCAGAGCTAACACGTCTTCTGCTTTTTTGTAGCTGCTTGCATCAACAACAATGAAACCTTCCTTTGGCATGATCAGCGCGTATGTGAAGTTACTGCGGCTGAATGCGCGAGGAAGGAGATCAATGATGATGTCTTCTTTGAGGCTGTCTTTCTCTTTCTTTTTAAGAGGAGTGCCAGACTCAGCTTCAAGTGTTTCGATTTTTGCATTCAGTGACTCTTTAATCACAGATGCTGGTAGCATTTTCTCTTCTTTCTTTGCACAGATGAGAATGCGGTTCTCTGATACGTGCGTCATCATATCGCCATGTTTACCCATTGCGTGCACCCAACCAAATTTCTGTTTGTCTTGGCTACCACAAGGAGTAAAGCGGAATTCTTCAAGTTGTTTCTCTAGCTGATCTGCGTTGAAATCAATATCACGGTTGAAGCGATAGACTAGGCAATTTTTAAACCACATATATTTTTCTCATACCTTTTTAGAAGTGCCTCATGATATGAGATCTAATTCGATTTGTCCTTAGCTCTGTATCAAAAGTTATAAAGTGAAACGTTTGAGACAGTTATATGAAAATTTGTTTTCAAAGGTCACAAAAGTGTCATAATTAACTCAGATAATGCAATGCGTTGATTAAATACAAAGGCTATTCAATTATGTCGAGAAGGATTCTGGTCGTTGAAGATGAAGCACCTATTCGTGAGATGCTGTGTTTTGTACTTGAACAAAAAGGCTACCAAGCAGTAGAGGCTGAAGATTACGATACAGCGGTAAACAAGCTATGTGAACCTTTCCCAGATCTAGTATTACTAGATTGGATGCTACCTGGTGGTAGCGGGATAAACTTTATCAAGCACATGAAGCGTGAAGAGTTAACTCGCAACATCCCAGTGGTGATGCTAACAGCTCGTGGTGAAGAAGAAGATAAGGTTCGCGGTTTAGAAGTTGGCGCTGACGACTACATTACCAAACCGTTTTCGCCAAAAGAGCTTGTTGCTCGCCTTAAAGCGGTGATTCGTCGTGTAACACCAACGGCATTGGAAGATGTGATTGATGTACAGGGCCTTAAATTAGACCCAGTATCACACCGCGTGACCGCAAGTGAAGGTCCAGTTGATATGGGACCAACAGAATTCAAAATGCTGCATTTCTTTATGACGCACCAAGAGCGTGTATACAGCCGAGAGCAGCTGCTTAACAACGTTTGGGGTACCAATGTTTACGTTGAAGACCGAACGGTTGATGTACATATTCGACGCCTGCGTAAAGCGCTTGAGTCTGCAGGTCACGATAAGCTAATCCAAACGGTTCGTGGCGCTGGCTACCGTTTTTCTACAAAGGCTTAATGTGGCTTCGCTGCCCAGTTTACGGAGTCCTGAATGGTTGAAAAGTTAACCTGGAAAAAGCTGGCTTGGGAGCTGGCTTTTTTTTACGCACCATGGGTTTTAGTCGGATGGATATTCGGTTACCTACCTTGGTTACTGCTGGCTGCTACGGTATTGCAGCTCGGCTGGCATCTACACAACCAAATGCGTTTGTCCGCATGGCTGTGGGATGAGAAGCGTCTAACTCCACCTTCAGGCTCTGGGAACTGGGAATCTCTGTTTAACGGTATTTATCGTATGCAGCAGAGACAGCGTCGCAAACGCAAAGAACTGACTAACCTTATCCGCCGTTTCCGTAACGGTGCAGAATCGCTTCCCGATGCCGTTGTGGTATTTCGCGGTGAAGGCAATATCGTTTGGTGTAACAAGCTAGCTCAGTATTTGCTGGGCTTTCGTTGGCCAGATGATTCAGGTCAACCGATCTCGAATTTGATTCGTTCTCCAGATTTTATTAAGTACCTTAATAAGCAAGATTTCTCTGAGCCATTAGAGATGCCTTCTCCATTGAATGTGGAGCGTATGCTCGAGCTGCGTATTGTGCCATATACCGAGGGTGAACACCTGATGGTGGTACGTGATGTGACCCAGCTTAAGCAGTTAGAAGGCATGCGCCGTAACTTCTTCGCTAACGTTTCTCATGAATTGCGTACGCCGATGACCGTCCTTCAAGGTTACCTTGAAATGACCGAAGATCCAGACATGATCGTTGGCCCAATGTGGACCAAGGCGCATGGCGTAATGACTGAGCAGCTCAATCGAATGAACAGTTTGGTTAATCAACTACTCACGCTTTCGAAAATTGAAGCGGCGCCAATGCATGAGTTGGATGAAGTGGTCAACGTTCCGGCGATGCTTGAGGTTCTTGAGAAAGAAGCGGCGAGCCTTAGCGGTGAGCGAGAACATAAACTTGAATTTGATATCGATAAGAGTCTGCGAGTTCTTGCCGACGAAGACCAATTGAGAAGTGCGATATCGAATTTGGTTTATAACGCGGTTAAATATACACCCGCAGGTGCAACGGTCAAAGTGCGTTGGTATCAAACCAGCCAAGGCGCGTGCTTAGATGTGTCAGATACTGGTGATGGTATTGAGCCTCAACACTTACATCGTCTCACTGAGCGCTTCTATCGTGTAGATAAAGCCCGCTCTCGTGATACCGGTGGTAGTGGTCTTGGATTGGCGATTGTAAAGCATGCGCTTAGCCACCACGATTCACATCTCGAAATTCAAAGCGAAGTGGGCGTCGGCAGTCGTTTCCATTTCACGTTGCCAAACCGATTGACTGTGTCATGAGTGACTTAATACGCAGGATGCGTTTGCCAATTGGTTCACTGTTAGCGATGGTATTGGCGTGTCCAAGCTTCGCTGAGCAGAGTGTTGAGTCATTGCCTGATTATTCCAAAGTTCCTGGTATCTCTGGAAGCTTGTTATCGGTCGGGTCTGATACTTTGGCTGGGATGACGACATTGTGGGTAGAGGAGTTTAAATCCTACTACCCGAATGTGAACGCTCAGGTCCAAGCATCGGGCTCTTCTACTGCGCCTCCTGCATTGACGGAAGGGACTGCTCACCTTGGCCCTATGAGCCGACCAATGCGTTTACGTGAAGTGGAAGCTTTTGAAAGAGAGCATGGCTATAAGCCAACTGTATTACGAGTCGCTATTGACGCAATCGGGCTGTTTGTCCACCGAGATAACCCTATTGAAGGGCTTAACTTTCGTCAGATTGATGGCATCTTTTCTGAGACATTACGCTGCGGAGCAACAAGGCCCCTCAATAACTGGCAAGATCTCGGAATCGATCAGCCATGGGCGAAACATCGATTCCAATTGTTCGGTCGCAATTCTGTATCGGGGACTTATGGATACTTCAAACAGAATGCACTGTGCGGCGGTGACTTTAAAAATCGTGTGAATGAGCAACCTGGTTCGGCTTCAGTCGTTCAGTCGGTCGCTTCATCCATCAGTGGGATTGGCTACTCGGGCATTGGCTACCGCGTAGCAGGTGTTAAGCTGATTCCTATTGCAGAGCACGGCTCTAATTATGTTGAGCCTACGCGTGAGAATATCTTGAGTGGTGATTACCCTCTATCTCGTTTTCTCTATGTGTATGTGAATAAGCATCCGGATAAACCACTTTCTCCGGTTGAGAGAGAGTTCCTTACTTTTGTATTCTCAAAGCAGGGACAAGAGCTTGTAGAAAAAGATGGCTATTTAGCGATACCGTCTGAGTTCGCAGAGCAAGAGCTCGCAAAAGTTGGGTTATAGCTCAAACTCAATATACAGATAGCCTACTTGCGGTAGGCTATTTCCCTCATTTCAAATCTAAACACCAACCGGCACTTTTCCAGCGCTGCTGTTCTTCTTTTAACTCGTAATCGAGTAGTTGGTTTGTATCTAACCAGTCACTATTTTCGCCAGTCAAACTCCAATGGTCATCCATTTTTATGGTTAGCTTTATATTGGGCACTGGTGCTTGGCTGCGTTGTCGATTGAGTAAGATTGCCAGCCTAAGTATTCGTATCATCAGCGTCACTTGTTGCAACGAAAACAGTGCTAATGTTGGCAAGTCTGGCAGCTTGATCGCTTTTCTCTGATATCGAACGATGACCGAGATAAGTCGTTGCTGCTCAGTATTAAAACCGGGCATGGTGGTATGTTTAATCAGATAGGCTGAATGGCGATGATACCCTTGAAATGCCACGCTTTGGCCCACTTCATGCAGCAGTGCAGACCAACCAAGTAAGTCAAACAACTCAGCGTCTACAGTGCCTTCTAGTTGTGGTTTTGCTTGCAGTAATAGGGTGTGAGCTGTCTCTTTGACTTTTTCGGCGTGCGTTAAGTCAACATGATAGCGAGAGAGCAATGTTTCTGCGGTACGAGACCTTATATCAAGGCTCTTGAACTTATCTTCCATGTCATACAGAACGCCTTCTCTCAATGCTCCGTCAGACACATACAACTTATCTATATTTAAGCTATCCATGACAGCGGAAAGAATCGTGACACCTGCAGCAAAAACGGGCTTTCGTTCATCGCTTAAACCCAACAGCTTGATGCTTTCTACAGATGAAAACTCCTTTAGATGGTTTTTAAGATAAGTAAGCCGTTGTGGAGTGATGTACTCATCGATAAAGCCCAACCCTTTGAGTACCTCTTTTATAGATTTCGCTGTGCCAGATGAGCCAAAAGCGATTTCCCAAGAGGTGGATTGGTAATTCTTAATGACAGGTGTTAATAGTTGAATCGCAGCGGTATAAGCAGTAGCAAAATGCTGTGAAGTTAACTGATTATCACTAAAAAACCGCTGAGTAAAACTGACGCACCCCATCGGCAAGCTATGCATGACGTCGGGTGTGAAGCCCTGTCCGGTCACTATCTCAGTGCTTCCACCACCAATATCGATAACGAGCTTTGATTTGGAAGCGGTTTGAGTGTGTTCAACCCCGTTGTAAATCAATCGTGCTTCCTCTTGCCCTGAAATGATCTCGATGGGAAAAGGAAAAATGAGTTTGGCTTGTTCGATAAAGGTGTTTGAGTTCTTTGCTTTTCGTAGGGTATGGGTAGCTACGACTCTGACATCGTCTATCTCAAAATCAGTGAGTCGTTCAGCGAATACTTTTAGACACTCTAGCCCGCGATGAATCGCTTGGTCTGATAGTTGGTGGTGTTCAACCAACCCATCACCCAACCGTACTTTCTGTTTATGTCGGCTGACGAGTTGTAGGTGTTTGCCAAACACTTGAGCAACCACCATATGAAAGCTGTTCGAACCTAAATCGATAGCTGCAATGCATCTGGATTGTTTGTCGTCACTTAGCGGCATGATTTCTTCTCTTGCTTGTGCTTTTTACGAGCTTGCTTCTCTATATGCTTAATATAGTGGTAAGTAGCGAGTTGTGACGTGGAATGCGTAAGTTGAGTTGTGGTTGAAGGCTTGTACTGATTGGTCATCGTATGATCGATCATCCGCGCCTTATGTTTGTCATCAAAATGAAACTCGGTGATATCAATGATAGTTTGCTTGATCTTAGAGTCCAAAATTGGCGTTGCTACTTCAATTCTATGGTCAAAGTTTCGAGTCATCCAATCGGCGGAAGAGATGTAAACCTTGGGTTTTCCGGCATTGTTGAAGATCATCACTCTTGGGTGCTCAAGAAAACGATCGACCACACTGATGATCTCAATATTGTCACTGACGTTTGGTATTCCCGGAACCAGTGAGCACATACCACGAATGATCATTCTTACTTTTACGTTGGCTTGGCTCGCTAGGTAGAGCTTTTCAATGATTTCGCGATCCACTAAGTTATTGAGCTTTAAAGTTATACTCGCAGGCTTACCCTCTGAGGCATTCTGGATCTCTTTATCGATAAGCTGATACAGACGCTTTCTGGTATTTTTAGGTGAGACTATCAGCTGTTTGAACTGCGTTTTTTGATACGGGTTTTCGATGTATTTGAAGACTTGGCGAACTTCATGCGTGAGCTCTGGGTTTGCGGTAAGTAACGAGAAGTCGGTATAGACACGAGCGGTGATTTCATGAAAATTGCCTGTACCGATATGAACATAACTCTCCATAGCCTTACCGTTCTTGCGCTTGATGAGTAGCAATTTTGAATGGATTTTTAGACTAGGGATACCATAAATCACCTTCACTCCTGCTTCTTGGAGTCTCTTTGCCCACTGAATGTTGGCTTGCTCGTCAAAGCGGGCTTGAAGCTCAACCACCACGGTGACTTTCTTGCCATTGTGGGCCGCATCAATGATCGAGTTGAGTAACTTAGAACCTTCAGCAACACGGTAAACGTTGATCTTGATGACCGTTACTTTGGGATCAAACGAAGCCTGCCTGACCAGTTCGGTAATGTGATCGAAAGTATGGTACGGGTAGTGCAATAAGATATCGCGAACTTTTATCGCTTCAAAATAGTTACTGTAATGAGCAAACGGCGCACACTTAATTGGTGAAAGAGGCGCATTAACGAGATCTTCTCGATTGAGGGCCGGGAAATCACAGAAGTGCTTAAAGTTATGATAACGACCGCCAGAGAGTACGCTGTCATAGTCTGATAGTTTGAGCTTGATTCGCAAGAAATTCAGCATCTCTTGTGGCATCTCGGATTCATAGATCAAGCGTATCGGCAGCGCTGTTAAACGTTGTTCAATGCCAATCGACATCGATTCTAAAAGGCTGCAGTTACTGTCTTCTTGTAGGTCATAGTCTGCATCACGTGTCATTTTGATGGCGAAGCAACGCAGCGAATCGTATTCGAAGAAGCCTTTAAGTAAGTCGTCTAGGCAGAAACGAACTATATTATCTAACAAGATCAGGGTAGTACGTTGTGAGTCTGACGGACTTGGCAATTTTACAAATCGAGGTAAAGCGTCAGATGGAATCTCTAACAGAGCGTATTGAGATGATCCATTGTGTTCAATATCGATAGCTAAATAACTTTGTTCGTCTTTGAGGATATTGAGCAGTTGGCTATCTTCGTTAAGTAGCAAAGGCGTGAGATGCGGGAGTATTTTCTTTCTAAAGTATTTTTTTAGCCAATCACTCTGCTCGGCATTAATTTGCTGTTCATTAACCAAAAAAATACGATTACGTGCCAATTCGAGCAACAACTCTTTGTAAAGTGAATGAAAACGAACATCCAGCTCATTCGCCTTCTGTTGCATCTGAGTCAGCAAGGTTTTTGAAGTGTCAGAGTTGGACTCAGTATCTTGCAATAAGATCTTGCGTTTTACGTCGGAAAATCGGACTTTGTAGAACTCATCGAGATTTTTTGAGTAGATCCCTAGAAAACGAACTCTTTCGATCAAAGGGACAGACTTGTCAGCCGCCTCTTGAAGCACTCTTTCGTTGAACGATAACCAGCTAAGTTCTTTTGCGACAAAGTCTTTTTCCATCGTATTGTTGATCCTTGAATGCTGACTATTGGGAGACTAGTTTAATTTATAACGTTAGCGCTCACAAAAGTAATGATCTTTGGATAATAAAAAGGGTGAACAAACTTGTTATTAGTTTCAGTTGTTTAACGTAGCTTGTAATATAATTGTCATCTAAGATACATATTATGTCAGCAGCTAAAAAAAGGTAGATAAACAGATGGCTTCAGCCCAATTTTCATTGAAAGAGCGCGACAAAAAAAGATGGTTGAAAGATCGTCTCGTCCGTTTTTCGGTGACATGTGGTGGTGTCAGTGTTTTAGCTGCCTTGGTTTTGATCTTTGTCTATCTAGCAATGGTCATTTTACCGGTATTTTCCGATACTGGTTTAGAGACTGATCAAGCGGTTAAAACCGTAGTAGTCGATAAGCCTATCGCACTATCGGTTGATGAGTACGGTCAACACGCCTTTACTGTCGAAAAGTCTGGTTTGGTTCAGTTTTGGGACTTAGACTCGCAAAATACACACTCTTATTTCGAGCGAAGTGTATTAGCAGATCCTATTGCCTTCTCTCGAAATACCCCAGCTGAAAATTGGTTTGCCTTTGCTGACAGCGCTAGCAACATCACTTTCTTCTCCCCTGAGTATAGTGCACCTGTACTTCAAAAGGGCGCTGAAGCTGAACCAAAAATCGAGCAAGTTACTCTGCCTCAACCCTTCTTAGCCGACGAACTAGCAAACGGCGCGTTGATCGATAAGTTCGTATTCTCTAAAAGTGGGCGCGATATTACTGTTGCCGCTCAGTTAACTGACCAACGAGTGCTAGTGAAGTGGTACCAAAGCGACTTGGCTGGTGGCTATGAATTAAAGAATAGTCAATGGTTATCGAATAAGCTTGGTGCTCAACAGCAGCTATTGATGACACCAGATGGGCAGACTTTATACCTTCGAGCAAAGTCTGACTTAGTGGTATTAAAACTCGCTGATAAAGGGTTTGATGTCCGTGAGGTGATCGACCTGAGTTTGAATGACGCCAAACACGGTGTGAAAAGTATCGATTTATTATCTGGTGCTTATTCGTTGTTGGTTACACATCAGGATGGACAAGTCTCTCAATGGTTTGATGTGCTGAAAGATGAAAAGCGTAGCCTAACCCATATTCGAGATTTCCAGCTCGCTGAAGAAGTTCAATTTATCTTGCCGGATACCTACCGAAAAGGCTTCTATAGTTTCTATAAAAACGGCACATTACAGAGCCATTATACGACCAGCGAAAAGCTGTCTCTGTTTGAGCGTGCGTTTGATAAGTCACCTCAGTTAGCTGCGATGTCGGCTAATGAGCTACATTTGGCGACATTGATTGATGATAAAATCAGTGTGGCGAAAGTCGATAATGAATACCCTCAGATTTCGTTTTCATCGCTGTGGCAAAAAGTCTGGTACGAGAGCTATCCAGAGCCACAGTATGTATGGCAATCAACCTCCGCTAATGATGACTTTGAAGAAAAGTTCAGTTTAGTACCTATCACGTTTGGTACCATCAAAGCTGCGCTATTTGCCATGATGTTTGCGGTGCCTGTTGCGGTGTTAGGTGCAATTTATACCGCTTACTTTATGTCGCCACGCATGCGACGAGTGGTTAAGCCGTCGATTGAATTAATGGAAGCTTTGCCTACTGTAATTATTGGCTTCCTCGCGGGTCTATGGTTTGCGCCAATCGTTGAAACCCACTTAACTGCTGTATTCTCTTTGATGGTGATGTTGCCTCTGAGCGCTTTGATGACAGGACTTGTTTGGTTCTGTTTGCCTAAGGTTGTGACAAGTCGCTTCTCCAATGGCTGGCATGCACTTATCTTGATTCCGGTACTGATAGCAACGGTCGTTACGGTATTTGCAGCGGGCAACAGTATTGAAGCCTTGTTGTTTGATGGTGATATACGCACTTTCCTAGCTGGCTATGGGATCGATTTTGATCAGCGTAATGCCCTGGTGGTCGGTTTCGCTATGGGTTTTGCGGTCATCCCGACAATTTTTACGATTGCTGAGGATGCGATTTTCTCTGTGCCGAAGCACTTGTCTGATGGTTCACTCGCGCTTGGTGCTACTGCGTGGCAGACCCTAATTTATGTTGTTTTACTGACAGCCAGCCCCGGTATTTTTTCGGCGGTTATGATGGGATTAGGACGAGCGGTTGGTGAAACCATGATTGTCCTGATGGCGACAGGCAATACGCCAATTCTTGATTGGAATATTTTAGAAGGGATGAGGACACTATCCGCAACCATTGCTGTCGAACTTCCTGAATCGGAAGTGGGTGGGTCGCATTTCCGTTTGCTGTTCTTAGCTGCGCTATTGCTGTTTATTTTTACCTTCGCTGTGAACTCGCTAGCGGAGTGGGTTCGCCAAAGATTGAGAGATAAATATCGTGCTTTGTAGTGTTAATGCGTCACCTCAATCTGAGTCCATGCCTACAAATTTTTGGGGATTAGCGAGCTGCGTACATCGTTACTCGCTGAATCACTCTCAGGTAGCACATGATGAATAGACTCAAGTCATTACTATCATGGGTTAAATCTGGCTCGCCATGGATTTGGCTAACTGGTGGGGCAGTGAGCATCAGTATGCTTTCGGTTCTGGGGTTGATGCTGTTGATCGGCTGGAAAGGGCTGACCTACTTTTGGCCTGCGCCTTTGTATCAGTGGCAAGTCGATTCTAAAGATCTGTCTCTGGTTGTTGATCTTGATGAAACCGTCTCTCAACAAGATGTGTTGATCGGTCAGCTGTATGAACGCAAATACATTCCAATAGAGCAAGTTCCGCAGGCTCACGATCTACTATCACCCCAGAACATCGCTACAGGGCTGATACAACGTTTGAGCATCAAGGTGGCGAATAGAGAACTCTATCCTGCTGATTTCGTTTCGATTCTAGATGTGAACCTATTGGAGCCAACCACGCCTCGAGATTGGGCTGTGATAGAGCGTAGCCGCGGTGGTTACTTTTTTGGTAAGCCGGTTGGCTTTAAAACGGCATCGGGAACTTTTTATACTGATATCGACCAAAAGCTTAAAGATGGGTTAGCTTTCGCTGACACCTTGCGCGCTGAAACGTCACGTGTGGTAAACCAAGAGATACGCAATATCAGTTGGCAGTTGGAAAACTTACGCCTAGAAAAGCGCAAGTTAGAACTTAATGAGTCTGTCAGCGATGAGTATCTTAAAACGTATACCGCAACTAGGCTTGAGCTCAATAAGCAGTTAGATGAAGCCGAAATCAAGCTAGAGCACCTCAGAACACAGCTAAATGTTGAGAGTCTGCTTGTTGAAGATATGACGGGTGAGCAGGTTGAAATCTCGCTCAGTCATATTCTGGATTACTGGTACCCAAACAATATGTCTTATCTTGAAAAGGTTGGACATTGGGGCCATCAAGTGTGGAAGTTTTTATCAGAAAACCCACGAGAGTCCAATTCAGAAGGCGGCGTTTTCCCTGCTATCTTTGGTACAGTGTTACTGGTTATTCTGATGTCGATTGTGGTGATGCCTCTTGGGGTAGTGGCGGCGATCTACTTACATGAATACGCGAAAAACAACGCTCTTACACGTTTGATTCGAATCGCGGTTATCAACCTAGCCGGTGTACCTTCAATCGTATATGGCGTTTTTGGTTTAGGCTTTTTTGTTTATACCATTGGTGGCTCGATCGATACCCTGTTTTATGCAGAGCGACTACCTGCCCCAACCTTTGGTACGCCAGGTCTACTTTGGTCTGCACTGACTTTGGCTGTGTTAACGCTCCCAGTTGTGATTGTGACGACCGAAGAGGGGTTAACACGTATCCCAAGTTCGGTAAGGCATGGTTCTTTAGCGCTCGGCGCGACTCAATTTGAGACCTTGTGGCGCATTGTTCTGCCTATGGCAAGCCCTGCGATAATTACCGGCTTGATCTTGGCGATAGCAAGAGCTGCGGGTGAAGTGGCTCCATTAATGCTGGTGGGTGTTGTAAAACTTGCATCAAGCTTGCCTGTTGATAGTCAGTTTCCGTACATACACTTAGATAGAAAGTTCATGCATTTAGGCTTTCATATCTATGATGTTGGATTTCAAACATCGAATATAGAGGCTGCGCGCCCATTGGTGTATGCGACTTCGTTTTTATTGGTTACGGTTATCGTGGGACTGAATTTAACGGCGATTAATATCCGTAATAACTTACGTGAAAAGTACCGAACCTTAGGACAAGATTAAGATGTTCTCAATTAATGAAACCTTGGGTTACCAAGCGCCTTTAGACGTACACAATCTAAAGGAAGAACAAATTGCTATCTCGATCGAAGGGCTCAATCTTTACTACAAAGAAAGCCAAGCGCTCGATGATATCTCGATGAAGATACCCAAAGGGCAAGTGACGGCATTTATCGGTCCTTCGGGCTGTGGTAAATCAACCTTACTACGCTGCATCAATCGTATGAACGATCTTGTCGAAGGCTGCAAAGTTTCCGGAAAAGTGAAGCTTCATGGCAAGAATGTCTATCATCCTAAAGTTGATGTTGCGACTCTGCGTCGCCGTGTCGGTATGGTATTTCAGCGTCCAAACCCCTTTCCTAAATCTATCTATGAGAATGTGGTTTACGGATTGAGGCTGCAAGGAGTAAGTAACAGCCGAGATCTTGATGATGCAGTAGAACGCTCACTGCGTGCTGCTGCATTGTGGGATGAAGTAAAAGATCGTTTACATGAGAATGCTTTCGGTTTGTCTGGTGGTCAGCAGCAGCGTTTGGTGATTGCACGTGCTGTCGCGATTGAGCCAGAGGTCTTGTTGTTGGATGAGCCGACATCTGCATTGGATCCTATTTCAACGTTGACGATTGAAGAACTAATCAACGATCTCAAGACGCAATATACGGTCGTTATCGTCACGCACAACATGCAGCAGGCTGCGCGTGTGAGTGACCATACTGCCTTTATTCATATGGGAAAATTGATCGAGTACTCAGATACGGATTCAATATTTACGTCGCCATTGAAAAATCAAACGGAAGACTACATTACAGGTCGATACGGTTAACGTTACCGTTCTCATCATTGGAGCTAAGTCACTCCAATATAAATGACTTATCCAATTCTTTTTAAGGAGCTGACATGCAATTTGGTCGCCACATCTCAGGACAATTCAACGTCGAGTTAGAGTCTATCCGTACCCATGTACTTACGATGGGCGGATTAGTGGAGCAGCAGCTCTCTTTTGCGATGCAGGCACTCCACAAAGATGATTTGGAACTAGCGAAGAAAGTGATTCGTGATGACCATAAAGTGAATGCGATGGAAGTGTCGATTGATGAGGCATGTACCCGTATTATCGCTAAGCGTCAGCCAACGGCAAAAGATCTGCGCTTGATAATGGCGATCATTAAGACTATTACTGACCTTGAGCGCATTGGTGATGTTGCCTCGAAGATCGCGCAGGGTGCGATTGATATCCCTTCGACAAAAGAACAAAAATTCCATGTATCGCTAGAGCCTTTATGTCGACAAGCGATCACCATGCTACACCAAGTTTTAGACGCATTTGCTCGCATGGATGTGGATGCGGCAGCCGAGGTACACAAACTCGATGACAAGTTGGATGCTGAATACGAAGCGGTGATACGTCAGTTGATGACTTATATGATGGAAGACCCGAAGAATATCCCTAATATCTTGCAAGTGATGTGGTCTGCGAGAGCCATTGAGCGAGTTGGAGATCGTTGTCAGAATATCTGTGAGTACATTATCTACTT
The DNA here is from genome assembly GCF_002876325.1 of Vibrio sp. 10N.261.52.A1. NCBI lineage: Bacteria > Pseudomonadati > Pseudomonadota > Gammaproteobacteria > Vibrionales > Vibrionaceae > Vibrio > Vibrio sp. 10N.261.52.A1. Next base: position 547 of record NZ_MCYD01000677.1, on the reverse strand, counting down.
TGTGAAAGGCAAAGATGTACGCCACCTTGGCGATCAAAGCCTAGATGACGCACTAAAGTAAACAGCCTAGCTAGAAGCTCAGAATCGCGCCTAGGTTTAAGTTGATAGTGGTGTTGTAAGGTACAAAAGTCTTATTGTGATCAAACAGGTTCAAGTCTGCACCCGCTCTGAGTGCGAGTGCTGGTGTTGCTTGATACACATAAGCACCACCCAAACTTAGGCCGGTCGCTGTCTTCCTTTCAGTAATACCAGAACGTGTCTTTTCACCGTCATAGTCTGCAAGCCCTATTTCAGCTTGAAAGCCTTGCAATTGTCGCGAACCGAACATGTTTTGAATACCAATTCGATACGAGTTTACCGCTTCATCATAACGATCACTTTCATACCAAATGTCTGAATAGCTTAAGTAAACTGCACCCAGATCTGCGATATCAGTCAAGCCAACCTGCACTCCAAATCCATGATACGCACCGATTTTTAGTTCGGGTGAAAGGTGAAGACCGGTTGCTAAAACGGAAGTTGAAAGCAGAGTAAGTGCAACTAAGGG
>NZ_MCYD01000676.1:0-3101 GCF_002876325.1 Vibrio sp. 10N.261.52.A1 | reverse complement strand
GAAGTGGTCTGTGGATAAGTCAAAAATGATCAACGAGATCATGGATCTTTTTTGGATCAAATGGTGTGATCTAACTTTGATCAGGATGAGGATTAGCTGGGATCAAAATGGCTACTTATTCACAGGGGTAAATAGCTCTAAAACTTGTTATTTGGATAACTATAGGTTAATCACCGAATATGTATGATCTTATCCACAACAGATCTTGAAAATAAATGGCTAATTTTCGGCTTTTACCCCAAAAAGTTATTCACAATCTCGATATTCAGGCACAAAAAAAGCGACAAAAGCCGCTTTTTTAAGAGAATAGAGGGTTAAAATTGGTCACTATGATCGTTAAACCACTCTTCTGCAGCGTCTTCAGGGACCGGAGTCTCCAAAACATCGATGGTAAAACAGTCAGAAATCGCCTGTCCGCCAAGTTTTGTTAATAACTCATGAGCGGTTTGGCCTGCTGCGCAGAAGGTGTCGTAGCTTGAATCACCAATGGCAATGACTGCAAAGCGAACCTTATCGAGTTGAGGTGCGTGCTCTGTCAGATCGGCTATGAATGGCTTGATATTGTCAGGGAATTCACCGGCACCATGGGTCGAGGTCACTACTAACCAGAAGCCTTGCTGAGGAATATCATTGTATTCAGGCTGGTTGTGTAGCGTTATTTCATGGCCTTGTTCTTCTAGAAGATCATTAAGGTGATCGCCAACGTATTCAGCGCCACCTAAGGTGCTACCTGTAATAATGTGGATCATTAAGCTGTCCTTACTAAAGAAAAAGGCTGGCATCAGCCAGCCTTCTTGGGTTATTTACCAATACAGAATGAAGAGAAGATACGCCCCAAGAGATCGTCTGAGCTGAACTCGCCCGTGATCTCATTAAGGTGTTGCTGAGTGATACGAAGCTCTTCCGCCAAGATTTCACCCGCCATGTAGCCTTCAAGTTGCTGCTGGCCAATATCGAGGTGCTCTGAGGCACGCTCAAGCGCATCCAAGTGACGACGGCGAGCCATAAAGCCACCTTCATGACCACCAGCAAAGCCCATACACTCTTTTAGATGGCTGCGTAGGGCATCCACGCCTTGACCTGTTTTTGCGGACAAGCGAATCAGAGTTGGATCGTTCACGTGACAAATCCCGAGCTCTTCATTGGTTTGATCCGCTTTGTTACGAATGACGGTCATCCCAATGTTATTTGGCAAACGATCAACGAAATCTGGCCAGATATCTTTCGGGTCAGTGGCATCGGTTGTAGTGCCATCCACCATAAACAGGACTCGGTCTGCTTGAGCTATTTCTTCCCAAGCACGCTCAATACCGATTTTTTCAACTTCGTCAGATGCATCACGCAGGCCTGCGGTATCGATAATATGCAGTGGCATACCATCAATATGGATATGCTCTCGCAGTACATCACGTGTGGTACCAGCAATATCGGTCACGATTGCCGACTCTTTGCCTGACAGCGCGTTTAGTAGGCTAGATTTACCGGCATTTGGGCGACCAGCGATCACCACCTTCATGCCTTCACGCATGATGGCACCTTGGTTGGCTTCTTGGCGTACTGCCTCTAGGTTATCGATGATAGCCTGTAAGTCAGCACTTACTTTACCGTCTGCCAGAAAGTCGATTTCTTCTTCTGGGAAGTCGATAGCTGCTTCAACATAGATACGCAGGTGAATCAGTGAATCGACTAGGGTATTAATGCGTTTTGAGAACTCACCTTGAAGAGATTGCAGTGCGGATTTAGCTGCTTCTTCTGAGCTTGCGTCAATCAAGTCAGCAATCGCTTCAGCTTGGGTTAAGTCCATTTTGTCGTTCAAGAACGCACGCTCAGAGAACTCACCAGGGCGAGCTGCACGCACACCAGAGATCCCCAGGATGCGCTTGATGAGCATATCCATAACCACTGGGCCACCGTGACCTTGCAGCTCTAGAACGTCTTCGCCGGTAAAAGAGTGTGGGTTAGGGAAGTAGAGCGCGATACCTTGGTCGAGCTCGATGCCATCGGCAGATTTAAAAGGTAGGTACTCAGCGTAGCGAGGCTTAAGTGTTTTTCCCGTTACTTCTAGGGCAACCTGAGTCGCTAATGGGCCGGAAACGCGGATAATACCGACGCCACCACGGCCGGGCGCGGTCGCTTGAGCAACAATCGTATCTGTAGTCATAGTTGTGCCTGCTAGCATGTGAACGCCGAAAAGGGCATTCACGATTAATCAATTAGCTGAATTGTAATCAGCTAAAAACAAAAAGGCGACCTTTTGGTCGCCTTTCTTTAGCTCTTTCTATTATCGAACTTACTTAGAATGTAAGCCTTTCTTCTCCAGCGCGCGGTAGATAAGCGTTTGCTGAATCAGAGTTACGATGTTCGATACTAGCCAGTAAAGGACCAGACCTGAAGGGAAGAACAGGAAGAAGAATGTGAACATAACCGGCATAAAGGTCATGATCTTCTGCTGCATTGGATCCGTTACAGTTGTCGGGCTCATCTTCTGGATTAGGAACATTGAAGCACCCATCAGAAGTGGCAAGATGTAGTATGGGTCTTGCGCTGAAAGGTCAGTAATCCAACCGAAGAACGGTGAGTGACGCAGTTCAACAGACTCCATTAGTGCCCAGTATAGCGAAATGAAGATAGGCATTTGCAGAAGGATAGGTAAACAGCCACCTAGTGGGTTTACTTTCTCTTTCTTGTAAAGCTCCATCATTTCTTGGCTCATGCGTTGACGGTCGTCGCCAATACGCTCACGCATTGCTGTCAGCTTAGGCTGAAGCATACGCATTTTCGCCATAGACGTGTACTGAGCTTTCGTTAGTGGGTACATAGCACCACGAACGATGAAAGTTAGGATGATAATTGCCACACCCCAGTTCGATACGAAGCCTTGAATGAACGAAAGCAGAGTATGAAGTGGTTTAGCAATGAACCATAGCCAGCCGTAATCTACTACCAAGTCTAGGTTTGGTGCAGTTGCTGCCATTTGGTCTTGAAGTTTAGGACCAACCCAAAGCGTTGCTTTAAAGCTTGCTTCGTCACCGTTAGCGATAGTTTTGTTCGGCATACGAACACCGATGTCGCCTAGGTTACCAATTACACGAGTGTAAAGG
>NZ_MCYD01000675.1:0-522 GCF_002876325.1 Vibrio sp. 10N.261.52.A1 | reverse complement strand
TTCACTATGCCACTACAGCGCGTCTAACACGCAAATTGCGGACACGCTCTATGTAAGCGAAAATACCGTTAAGGCACACCTTCACAATACATTCAAAAAGATTAAGGTGAAGAATCGCTTACAAGCTTTGATCTGGGTGAAGAATAATGTCGCGACTAATGAGTTCGTCCAATAAACCTAACTCTCAGCTCTACACCATAAACAGCCAAAGCAATTAGAATGCAAAAAAACCAAATACGAAAAAGCCGTAGCCCTTTCTATTACAAAGAGTGCTACGGCTTTCTTTAATATGGTCGGTGAAGAGCTTATTTTGAGTATCAGACGAACCCCACTTAGGTTCTAATCCTATTTTCTACGCTCCTAAACTACGAAAGCCTGCTCATTGAGCAGGCTTTCTATAAGTGGTCGGTGAAGAGGAATTCGACGCGGCTGGGCTTCCAGCCCCCACCCTCGGGTTCCAAACCAAATAGAAACAAAGATGAAAATGCAAAAAAGCCGTAGCATTTGAAGTGACCCCGTAAA
>NZ_MCYD01000674.1:0-11103 GCF_002876325.1 Vibrio sp. 10N.261.52.A1 | reverse complement strand
GAGAAGAGCTTGAAGAGCTAACAAAGCGAATGCGGGATGCGAAGACATAAGGAGCAGAGGTAAAGAGCGAGAAGGTTATACAGTCAAAGGCTATATAAGCGGTCAAAGCCAATCAATAAACTAAGGAGCAGTATGACGTTGTTCGGGAGAATATTTGGAAGCCAGTCTTCCATTAGCAAAGGGTTAGATGCAATCACCAACACAGGAGATGCGATGTTTTTTACTGATGAAGAAAAGGCGAAGCACAAGCTAGCACTACTGAAAGCGTATGAACCTTTTAAATTGGTGCAACGCTACATTGTATTGTTGTTCACCATACCCTATGTCGCACTTCATGTGATGGTCATTGTTGGCTGCATGCACGGTTACGATTGGAAACCGTTGGGAGAAATGACCAATGAAGCGTTTGGTTATCCGGTGTTAGCTGCGATTGGATTGTATTTAACGGGAGGGGTGATTAAAAAGTAGATGCGGGATGCGAGTAAACGAGACACCGAAAGAGCAGATGCGGGTGACGAGTATCGAGATACGAAGAGATTAAGAGCAAATACGAGTAACGAGTAACGAGTAAACGGGATACGAAGAGATTAAGAGCAGATACGAGTAACGGGTAAACGGGATGCGAAGAGATTAAGAGCAAATACGAGTAACGGGTAAACGGGATGCGAAGAGATTAAGAGCAGATACGAGTAACGAAGAGATAAAAAGATGAAGAGCGGATTCGAGTGGTGTTTTTCATTCTCGCCACTCGTATCTGCCTTTTAGCTTTTCGTTTACCCGATTACTCGCATCTCGTTACCGCTCTTTATTTCTTATCGCTCGAATACGCGTAGTTGTAGTAACCGTAGCCGTATGAGCTTGATGCTTTCTTCTCGATGGCGTTGAAGATAACGCCTTTCACTTCGATGCCTGATTGTTCGAAGCGGTTACGAGCAACGTCGATCTCTTTAAGGGTGTTTTGACCGTAACGTGCCACCATTAGTGTTGTGCCAGCAAAAGCACCTACGATGCTCGGGTCGGTTACCGCTAATACTGGCGGAGTATCGACAATCACCAAATCATACTCTTTTGATGCCCACTCCATTAGCTCTGCAAAGCGTGGGTGCATCAGCAGTTCCGATGGGTTTGGTGGCACTTGGCCGCGAGTAAGAATGTCTAGGTTTTCTACTGGTGTTGCTTTTACGGATTGCGCAAACTCTTGTTTGTTGCTCAATACATCAGAAAGGCCGTTTTCCCATTTCACACCAAAGCTTTGCTGTAGGTAACCTTTGCGCATATCGGCATCAATGATCAGCACTTTCTGGCCTGTTTTAGCCGCTACTGCCGCAAAGTTAGTCGAGATGAAAGATTTACCAATGCCTGGCGCCGGGCCAGAGATCATCAAGACGTTGTTTTTGGCTTCAAGCATCGCAAAGTGCAAGCTGGTACGAAGGCCACGCAGCGCTTCCACCGAAAGGTCTGCTGGGTTAGATTCTGCCAGCAGTGCCTGCGCGCCTTTGGTCTGTATTTTCTTCGATTTAAAGCGGTTGGTTAGCTCAATTTGCAAATCTGATTTTGGTACAGCCGCATAAACGGGTAAACCAATTTGTTCAATTTGATCTGGACTTTCAACACCTCGGTGAAATGCCGCTTTCACTAATACAAACGCCACACTCAACATACCACCTAGCAAAGTCGCTAATACTACAATTAGTGGCTTCTTAGGTTTTACAGCGCGCTTATACGCTTGGGCGTCGTCTAGAATACGAACGTTACCTACAGTACCCGCTTTAATGATGCTTAGCTCTTGAACCTTGTTTAACAGCTGAATGTAGATTTGTTGGTTCACTTCTACATCGCGTGTCATACGCAGTACTTCACGCTGCGTTTTCGGTAACTTTTGAATCTGTTCGTTCAGGCGGTCTTTCTCACGTAGCAGCGTTTTACGCTTATCAAGCAGTGATTTATAAGCAGGGTGATCTTTGGTGAAGCGCTGGCTGATCTCGCTCTCTTTAAACGTCAGCTCATTCAATTGCGCTTCAAGCTCTACCATTACTTTTAGGGTCGATTGCGCTTCTAAGCCCAGGTCGATCGATTCGTTCTTCTGGCGATAGTTGTTTAGTGTGTCTTCATAGCCCGTCAGCTCAGATTTAATACCTGGCAGGTGGCTTTCTAAGAATGCTAGGCTCTTTTCTGCTTCCGCTGAATTGCGCTTCACATTTTGTAAGAAGTAGATCTGGCTAATGTGATTAAGGATCGCAGTGATCTGTTGCTTGTTTTCGCCTTCAAAGCTCAGCTTCAAAATGCCAGTTTGCTTACCTTGCTCAGACAGAGACAAGGATTTTTTCAACCATTCGATCGCTTCTAGTCGGCTTTGTTTAGCAATAGAGAATTCGAAACCGTTGTGAGATTCAAACCCAGCCACAAACAGGCTGTAGTCGTCAGCTGTTGCAAGCTCACCCACTTTACCTTGTAGGATAACGCGCTCATCATCACGCACCAGTTGGTAAGTGCCTTGTTCAGCATCAACAATCTGGATGGTGTGACCATAAGCACTTGCATAGCTTGGCAAGGTAAAGCGGCTTACCGCAATATGGTTGATGTCACCAGTTAAGCGTGCAAACCCTTTACCGACGATGGGAGCGTAAATGGGTGCCGTCACCGTGGTAAGGTTAAATTTATCTACCGTTTCACCTAAGATCATACGCGATTTGATGATCTCGACTTCGGTGGTGGCTGATGACTCTTGTGAGAATAGCTCGCCCATATCGCCAACCATAGAAGAGATGCCGCCAGAGCTTTTCTCTTCAATTTGAATCAGCGCATCGGCTTTGTAAATCGGTGTTGAAAGTAGCGCAAACGCAATACCAAGCACAGCAAAGATGAATGTGGTGAGCATGATTAGCCATTTAGCATCTAATAAGATACCAAGCAGTTTTCCTAAATCTATCTCATCAGAGTTATCTGTATGCGATTGCTGGGAGGGTTGTGTTGTCATTTGTTTGCTACTTCCTAAATTATTGCTATTCAAGAGGGTGAACGGCGCACCTCTTGTCTATGATTCTGTTATTGTTGCCTTTGTGACGGTTCGACGGTTCGACGCTTCGACGGTCAATGGCGTATACACGGATTAAACGCGAAGCCTCAAGCTACAGCTTTTTTGCCCACGCTTGCGCAGCTTCGTCTATCAACTGATAAGCGTATTCAAATGCTTCACGGCTTTGACGGTGCGGATCGGGAATGTCTTTCTGGCCAATCCACTGGCCGAACAGCATGGTTTTACCGCGAGCCTCTGGTGAGATCTGAGTGAGCGCTTCTAAGTGGCCCTTCTCCATCACCAAGATCAAGTCATATTGCGCACAAAGCTGAGGCGTCACTTGCTGCGCTTGATGGTTTTCCACATCTACGCCATTTTCTGCTGCGATTAAAATCGCGGTCTCATCGGCTGGCTTACCAAGTAAACGGCTCTTTTCGGCCGCGATTCCGGCAGAGGCTATCTCTTTGCCTGGAAGTAATTGTTGCAGAACGCGCTCTCCTGTTGGAGAGCGGCAAATGTTGCCCACGCACACTACTAAAATTTTATTAAACATAGCTGTCTCAAATTGTATTGGGCTTGTATCCCCAAGCGACTTTAATAGGCAGGATTCAAGGATCCCGAAGTGACCTGGGTATAAATATAAAAATCAGGCCGCATTCAACATGCGACCTGATTGCCATTCTCTCTTAGCCTACGGCCAAGTACGAATACGCTGTACACCTTCAGTCAAGTTATTGAATCCGTTGATGGTCGGTAGTAATTGACCAATCACACGGTTCCAGCGGCTGATCGGTGCTGCCGTTACGTAAACCACATCGTAAGGTTTTAAATCAAACTCGGTACCAATCACTAACGCCGACGCGTCTTCAATGTCTAGCTGATAGATGTCTGCCATACGCTCTGATTTATCATCAGAGGTACGAATCACAAACACACCCGTTGCATCTGCAGTCAGTTCGTTGATACCGCCAACATTGCTTAGCGCTTCCGTTAGGCTCATGCCCACGCGGTCGATCTTAAGAAGTTTAGGCTCTTTCACTTCACCCATTACGAAGACTTTTTGATTATCGTTACGCGGCACGTGAACAATGTCACCCGCTTGCAGCAAACGGTTTTGCGTTAAATCACCACGCTGCATTAAGCCATACAGCGATAGAGTCTCTTCTACACCGTTACGCGTTAATGACACATTACGCCAATCCGCATCTTCTGAAAGGCCACCAGAGCGGTTAACGGCATCAAGTAGCGTTAATGGAATATTGGTGATCGGCTGCTGGCCCGGTTTAGACACTTCGCCTGTGATGTAGGTTTTTTTAGAACGAAACGCCGCTACGTTAACATCGACTTGTGGGCTTTCGATGTATTTAGCCAAACGTGTCGCGATGTCAGCTCGAATTTCACGAACCGTTTTTCCTGCCACTTCTACAGTGCCGATATAAGGATAGAAGATGGTGCCATCAGCATGTACCCAGTTACCGGCTTCGGTACTACTGCGGTAAGAACCTGCAGGAATGGTCAACTCAGGGTGATCCCAAATCGTAATATTTAAGATGTCACCGACGCCCACTTTGTATTCATACTTTGCGATGTCTACGTCTAGCTCAGGGTTTGCTCTTGAAACCGACACTTCGCCCGTTTGGTAAGTAGAGACTGACTGTGCGGTAAGTGGGTAAACGTTCACCACTTCAGAAATATCAGACTCTTGCTGATCTTCAGAAGTCTGAATCACATTCTTGCCACCAGTAGATAGGTGACTACCTGGAGTCGTACACCCTGCAAGTAATACAGGAAGGAGCGCCAAAAGGAGACGATTTTTATTAATCTTCATGTTAACCAAGTTCTAGAAACGGAATGTGTTGTGATACCCCAAAGGACACCCATAAGGAATTAAACGAATCATTTTATCAGTTACGCTGCATTCAAAAGAGCAGAGGGCAACACTAACTGTGACCCTGCTTCCAATTAGCATCAAAAGAATGAACCCAAAAGACGCTACCGCCCCTTGGTACTCCGCGACACCACACTGCGTATAAAATGTATCCCCATCAATCTATGATTTATCTAGGGATTTTGAACTAAAACGTAGCAAATCGAGCGTTTACGTGACGTTTATTTAATCCGTATGCATTATCCACAAGATTGTGTTTATTATCAACCTAGTTGAATGGTTTTAAGGGGGGAAGAGCAGTAACGAGATGCGAGTAAACGGGACGCGAAAAGCATAAGAGCGCAAGAGCAGATGAGAGTGGCGGGATGCGAGATGCGAGATGCGAAAAGCATAAGAGCCTAAGAGCAGATGAGAGTAACGAGATACGAGATACGAGTACACGAAGAGCAAAATAGCAGATGCAGGATTCGAGTAAGCGAGATACGAAGAGCTAAAAGCAAGAGCAAGAGCAAAAGCAAAAAAAGAGCCAACACACTTAGTGTTGGCTCTTCACTTTCTATTTACGCTATTTAACGGCTTCCAAGTATTTTAGGTAAGCATTGCGTAAGCGCTGTCGGTTTTCATGGTAGTAACTCGCACCAATGCGGTTCCGGTTGAAGTACTGCCTTTCAATATTGTGTTGTAAGCCAGTATCGACACCTAAACCTGTGCTTAAATTATTATGGCTCTCACCAACACGAGTTTGCAACGCATAAACAAACTGGTCACTACCACGTAATTGAATATAGTCAGGGCTCATATCACGCCACAATGTTAAAGGAATCGCGATAGAGAGCGTCACAAAGTCTTCCGCTTCATTGCTGCCTTCGGCTTTTGTGGTTTGGTATGAAGCATCAACTCTTACGTCGCCCAACCAGTGGCTGGTAGTCACACGCACGCCTTCATCGCCTTTCCAGAATTGGCCGGCTTGTACTTTACCTTGCCAATTCCAGTCCGGTCTTGAGTAAGTGTAGTGGCCAATCATTGGCGTCGCATCGGCAATCGCATTCCCTCTTGAATCGTACTTATCTTGAGGAGAAAACGTCGCGAATTCTGTTCCTAAAATATGACGGCCGCTGTTACTCGCATACTGGGTTTCGTTCACGCCACCCAAAAAGTTTCCATAAACTTGTCCGAGTGAGAATTGAGTGGTGAGGTTATAAGGCAGTTGAAATGCTTGATGGAAAAGAACCCTGTCGACTTCATTTTCAAAAGCATTCTTACCCCAAATTTCGCCCTCTTCAAAGTCATCACTATTGGCTAACGGCATTAAGTGGCGAACATCCAAAGCCGCACCTTTCCAAAGTGGTGTGTACAAGTTAGTCGCCAGTGCTAATGAGTAATCAAACACACCATACTCTGTCGCGGTGTTGTGATATAGAGCCGGAGATACAATCACCTGTGTGCGGCCAAAACCAGAGCGGGTAACCTCTTCATCAAAGTTCGCTTTGGCGAAGCTCTTTTTCACATTAGATGTACGAACAAGAAGCGTTTTACAAGGCTCACCTGTTTTTACAAACTCACGGTAACAGGGTGCGCTGGTGATCACTTCCATCATCGGCATGTCGTTCACCAAGTTAAACAAGCGAATGTTTTGTTGCTGGTAGTCTTTAACGCCAAGCTCTTGAAGCATCTCTTCTCCTACATAAGAGGAGATTATACCCAGAGCCACACCCACGCCATCCACTGAGTTACGATTATAACGACGGTTTTCTAACGCGACGTTTAAACCAATATCGTCTGCAGAGATTCTCACGTTAAGGAAACCTTCATCGACCAGCGCTTTTTTAAGCTGAACCACGCCAGCGAATTTATGATGCGCTTGTTCTACTGCAATCTTATCTTCTAGGGTTAGCTCATTCACTCGACGAGATTCAGAGAAGCCCATTAGGGGGGTTGATGCCGCTACCGACCAAATATCGATATCGGCATTACCACTGGTATAAAACTGGTATTGAAACGATAACTGCGTATCCAGTGGTAAATAATGTTCTGGTGTGAACACCTTTAGGCCAGCATTAAATTGGTGGGAATCGTGCTCTGCAATCAGCTGAACAAAGTCCAGTGGCTGATACTCTAAACTAGCAAATGGCCCATTTAGAACACCATGACTAACTTCTGACTTGCCGTAACCCGCACTAAACCTTGCTGGTACAAAGTCAGGTTGGTAATCAGCAACCGCATAGTAAGTTTCAAAATTGCTGGCAGCACCACCTAAATCTTGAACACCGAGCGCCAGATCAAACCCTGTCCAATCTTTTACAAAAGGGAGCTGGTATTTAAACGATGCCGACAAGTCACGGATGCCGTTACCACAATTAGGATCATAGTTCGGAACATTAGTATAAAGGTGACAATCGTAGGTTTTAGTAACAATTCGCCCTGCGGCTTCAAAGCCTTCGAACAAGCCAACACTGAACAAAATGTTGTCTAGCTCGCTAGTTTTTCCTTTGTACGGTACACCTTGACCATAGAGATAAGAGATATCTCCGGTGTCCATCACTTGAGCATTGGGCACGATGATCGCGCCGGTATAGCTTTGGGACGACATTAAGTTATCAACAGCGTAGGCATTCGGGGCGATGACAAATACACTGAGGGATGCAATCAGCGCTGCGTTTTTAGAGTGACTGAGTATTTTCATTGGTATGCAATAGGTTCTAACAGTATTCGCAAGTGGCTATGTGAAATAGTAACTATGCTCAATAATGACAGTGCTAAATAATGAGTACTACTAAATAATGAGTATTACTAAATAGCGAGTTTGATAAGTAGCGACTGCGTTTGATTGTGATGATGTTGCTAGCAACAGCATGTAAAAAAGGCACCGACTGGTGCCTTTTTATTTCAATACTTAAATTAGCCGCCAGTACCGCCGCCGTTACTACCACCACCAGAGCCGTTAGTACCGCCGGTACCGCCTGTACCACCAGTGCCGCCGTTATCTCCATCAGGATCTGGAACCGGTTCAGATGGTTTTTCTGCTGAAGGTGGAATGGTTACGTCCGCATCAGGGTTCTCAATAACACCCTCAATGAACGATGGGTCTGCAGCAAGATCTAAGTAAATCTCACCGCCACCTGGTTTTTTAGGGTAATCAGGGTAGCTTTTGATCACTGCTTCGGTGATTTTAGCAGAAGCCTTAGAGATCTCAGCGGCTGATTTATCAGAGCTGACTACAAGCACATCAGACAGTACAGCCGTTGTCGCTGAAACTTGGCTCACTTCAGATGCAGGAAGCGTCTTAATCACTTCTTCCGTATTGCGTAACAGGTCAGCCACACTGCTCACACTGCCATTGTTCAGTAAATTGCCAAGACCAAGCGCAACAAGCACTTCACTACCCGTCGACTCATTGTAAGGTTGGCCATCTAGCTCTTTCTCAATCAGTGTTGAAAGCGGAGAAGCCGTCGCCGTTTTACCTAGTGTTGCCAAGCCTTTAGGGAACTTGTAGCTCACATTACTCATGTCTTTACCGTTAGATACATCAACGGCACCAGGCGTTTTATTGTAGGCAAACGCGCAAGTTTCCGGTGTATCAACAACCGTAGTCTCAGCTATTTTAGAAATACCTTTATAGCTTGTTGCTTCCAATAGGCCAGTTACACCGTTGTCACAGCTGAATGTGCCCTTCATACCCATAATTGCAGGGTCGTACGCCATCGTCTCATATGACGGAGCTGGAACACTGTTTGTGTTATCGCTACCACAACCACCTAGAATTGCGCCAACGACGGATAGAGCTAGAATTTTATATTTCACAATTTATCCCTGAAAATAATTAGAAAGAGTGAGACAAAGCAAGATTAAACGAGTCGATATTCACACCACCAATATCTTGATAGATTTGGTACTCTAGACCAACCTTCATCGCTGATGTAATCGAGTATTCAGAGCCAAAAGCAATCGTTGGAGTAACGCCAGAATCGTCAGACTCAACACCTGGGCCGTTTGCTTTCCAGTCATAAACTGCAAAACCACCTTTTGCGTATAACGCTAGGCTATCCGTTACATTGCCAGACGCTTTTAAAACAACATCAAAGCTGCTTGCTTCGTAGCTACCGCCGGCAATATCTTTAAGGTTATACTCGCCAAGGTAGTTATAACCACCTTCGATCGCTAGTGTGTCTACGATATGGTAACCAACAAATAAGCCGTAAGACGTATCTGAATCATCGATAGCCGTGCGGCTTTCGACTAATGGTGCAAAGTTATCGGCAGTTACATTACCGACTTTAGCGCCTACGTATAAGTTTTCAGCTCCGACAGCTGATGCTGATAGCAACAACAACGGTGAAACCTTAGCTAACCACTGCATTTTCATATAATTATATCTTCCATATTTCAAACTGAACTGAGGCTGATTTTCCTAGCAAATCTGAGCTATAGGCAAATCATATCGATACAAACGAGGGACATATCAGTACACCTCACTTGTTCATGTATCGTGACACTTTTACTGCACGGTTTTCCTTCACGAAAGTGATTGGGTTAAACACCGAACATCAACTAAGCAAGATATTTCGAAAGCGATATGAAAAAACACCACAAGCAAGAGAGGTAAAGCTACCCTCAAACCTCTTACTTATTAGATATCTCAAAATAAAGCACTCAGCTTAAACAACTAATTGAACAACATGATAGTTAATAACCACATTCAAGTAAATGGGTAAATCATAAACAATACCTTATAAAGCATCATATTAGAGGGGCTGCAGCACACAAACCTGTAAAAGTTGGAACAGGCCTCATATATGGTGAGCCTTAAGCATCGCTATTTACACTCGATCACCAGCCCCTTTACCTAATACCGTTTGAATGATGTATTGAAAGTAAAGTTTGGTAGTTAAAGTCTTGAGCATACGTTGATCCCACTCCGCCAACAGCTTGGGTGTCGACATATCGATATCATTGATTTGAGCCAACCCCGTAACACCGGGCCTTACCGCCAGCACGCCTCGCGATTCTCTCTCATTGATGAGTTCTTGCTGGTTGAACAAGCATGGTCGCGGGCCAACCAAACTCATTTCTCCTTTCAGAACGTTGTATAGCTGTGGTAGTTCATCCAACTTAGTCTTGCGTAAGAACCCACCCAGTTTAGTCACCGAGCTAGCCCCCACCAAGTGAGTTGCCACTGATTGTGTTTCTACCGGCATAGTGCGGAATTTCACTAAAGTAAATGGCTTTTTGTTACGCCCTACTCGAGTTTGAAAAAAGACTGGAGAGCCGGTGTCAAAGTAACCAAGAATACAAATGACCACAAAAACAGGCCAAAGGAACAGCAGGCCGAACAATGCAAAAAAGAAATCTAATAAACGAATCAAAATGGATGCCTTAAACTCTGATAAACGAATATTGTGAATGCCGTAACTGACATTCGTTGATAAAGAGTACCTGACTCAATTACTTATATGAATGGTAGAAGTTAGCTGAAACACATCAGTGTGACTTCAAGTATGCTTCTACGGTTTTACTGATCCCGTCTTCGAAAGTCACCGGAGGGATCCAGCCCAAGATCTCTTTTGCATGGCGAGTTTCCACTTGAAGGTTTCCACATACTCTTTGCGCTACATGCTGCTTTCGCAATACAGACGCACCTGCTCTTATCCAAGGCATTGGAATCGGTAAAAGCCTCGGTGATTTGTCCATTGAAAGCGCAATAGCTCTTATTAATTGACTAGTCGAAACATCCTGGTTATCAGAAGCCAAGAAGGTATGCCCTGGTGCAGAGGGGTGCTCACAACAAGTTAATATTAAACTTGATAAGTTATCTACATATACCAAGCTTCTTTTGTTATGAATAGCGCCAAATGGAAGTGGGATGGCCTTTTCAACCATACGCATCATTGATAAGAAATTTGCTTTCACACCTGGCCCATAAACCAATGGGGGCCTAACAATAACGACTTCTAAGCCTGTTTCTTTTGAGAGCTTCGTTAGCTCAACTTCCGCTTCATACTTACTCAAACCGTAAGGGTCTTTTGGGATGTTATCTAGGTTAGGTAAAAAAGCTGAACCAGGTTCGGTAAACTCACCGTTAACTTTAATAGAACTGACGAACACAAACCGTTTAACGCCGGCTTCAGCAGCTTGCTTCGCTAGGTTCAAAGTGCCAAGGGTGTTGATATCTCGATAGGCAGCCAAAGCATCTTGCTCACTT
>NZ_MCYD01000673.1:0-12720 GCF_002876325.1 Vibrio sp. 10N.261.52.A1 | reverse complement strand
ATGGCTTGCTAAAAAGATAAACTTTAATTACAAAGGGACATTTTAACTTTAATGATTCAATTGCCTTGGCATATTGAAACTAGGACATACCAATGGAAATATGGAAGTTGCTGCTGTTTATTCCAGCGTGCTTTGCGCTGAACATGACGCCTGGCCCAAATAATCTTTTGTCTATGAATAATGCCCGTTGCTATGGCTTTAAAGCTGCATTTATCGCAGGGTTAGGCAGAATCGTTGCTTTCTCTGGCATGATTGCGTTGGCGGCGTCTGGCTTGGCCGTCGTTCTTTATACTTCTGAGACCTTGTTCTTTTTTATCAAGCTGTTTGGCGCAATGTATCTATTGTGGATCGCGTTTAATTTATGGCGTTCTCAAGCTAGCCCTATCGTAGGCATCGAACGCAATAAAAACTGGTTTGGTCTAGCTAAACAAGAGTTCGCCCTTGCGGCTGGTAACCCCAAAGCGATACTCATCTTTACCGCATTTCTGCCTCAATTCGTTGATGTTTCAGCCAATGTAAACACACAATTCTTCATTCTAGGTGTCACATTCCTAGTGCTAGAGCTGCTCGCGATATCTATCTACGCTGCCTTTGGTTTATATCTCAGAAATTGGTTCTCCAAGCCGCAAATGGCGAAGCGTTTCAACAAAGCGTGCTCGGTTTTTCTTGCTCTATCCGGTGCTAATCTGCTGGTAAGTAGACAGTAACGAATTAGGGCTGAAAGTAATATGGTAAGTACAGAAATCCTCTCTCATTGGCCAGAAACCAAACCCCATATGTCCTTAGCTGAAGTTACTCTTGGGGCAAACAACTCGGTATATAAGGTTGAATCCACGCCAGCTTTCTTTTTGAGGAAGTACCGGGCTCATGATGCCAGCCGTATAATGAATGAGCATAAACTGCTGTTCTTTTTATCTCAAAAAGTACCCACTGTCGTTTCGCCTTGCCTCACTTTACATGGCCAAAGCTTTGTTGAGGTTAATGGCGAATACTATGCGTTGTTTCCAGAGGCTCATGGTTCGTTGATTGAAAAGCATGCTTTGACAGACAAGCATGCATTCGAAGCCGGTATAACCCTTGCTAAGCTTCATCGTCAGTTGAGTCTCTACCCTCGAAATGTAATGCAAAACGAGATATTTCCAGTTATTCAACTGTCATGGGATAGAGATCAATGGCTACAGCGTCTTGATAAGATCATTGTTGCTATCGAAGCAAAAGGGGAGCAAAACGTTGAGGATGCTTGGGCGCTGCGAAGGTCTATGCAGCAACGTTGTTTTTTAGCAAGTGACCACAGTGTCCATTCTTATCAGACCAAAACCGAGCGAGTACTGATTCACGGCGACTTCCATCATTATAATCTCTTCTTTGACAATCGTTCTAAGGTGAGTGGTATTATTGATTGGGACTTGGTTCAATACATGCCACCTGCCTACGAAATAGCCCGAGCTTGCATGTACATGTTTGATATGGATGTGAAGAAGTCGGTCGAATTTGTTAGCGGTTACTTGTCCATTAATGATCTTTCAAAAGCGAGTATCATTGATGGCGTCTGTGCTTGGGGCATTTTTGCTGACCACCATATTTGGGCGTTGGAAGAGGTGTATTTAAAACAGAACTTAGCCGCACGTAAATTCATACCTCATAAGAACTTTTTGCCTTTCGCTCAGCAATGGTCATTGATAGAGGCGCGCTTGGTAAATAAGCGATAAAGGTAGGGCGTTTCATTGTATTTTCAGGGAGCTCCAATGAGTAACAAAGACCTATCTAAAATGGGTTCGGCTAAGGTCACTCTTGTAAATCGTAACGGCGTACCTTGTATTCGAAAGCAAGGGGCGGGTGAGGTTGAGATTTCTTTTTACCAACATGCTGCGCAGCATTTATCTGGTGTTCATAGCCCTACATTGTTGGCAGTGGAAGGAGATACTCTGTTCATCGAGCACATTCCTCACTCTTTAACACTAAATGAGCTTCAAACGACTTCTGAGGTGTATCAGCAACTATCTCGTATTCATCAGTCTCAATATTTGCCAAGTTTTGCAGTGAAAGAGCATAGATGGAGTACCTGTGACACTGAAGCTGCGCTCATGTCTCTGACTTTACCTCAAGTGACTCAAGACAGTTTATTGCGTATTCAGCAGTTTAGTGATGCTTTGTTTAACCATAACACCTTGATCTCTGGTGATGCGAACGAAGGAAATTGGGGCAGAAGAGACAACGGTGAGCTCGTGTTATTTGATTGGGAGCGTTTTGGTTATGGCAGCCCAGCTATCGATTTGGCACCGCTCGTTTCTCGGATGGGCACTTTGTCTGACTATGAGTTTATTGTTGACCAGTACCTGCCTCATAACAATCTGATTTTCCGAGAAGATTTAATAAGGCAATTGATCATCGCGAAAAGCTGGATCGTTGTCGAAGTCACGAATATATTAGTCTCGCGTAACAACCCTGAAGCTTCGAAATACATCAACTGGTTTAGAGAGCAATTACCAACTTGGTTAGCTAGTGTGGAAGGTCAGCTGTAATAAGGTTGGAGTCAAATCTATAAAGGTCTATCTATGAATATTGTCTGTGCGGAAAAACAGGAACTGGCTGAAATTTACCAGCTTGAACATGCTTTGTTTGGTGACCATGCCTATCCGCAATTTTTTATTCGTCAGGCATTTGATTGTTGGGGGAAAGGCTTATTAGTTGCTAGGCAAGACTCAAAGATTGCGGGCTATGCCTTAACGACAACCACGGACACGCAGAATGAGTTTTGGGTCCTATCATTAGCGGTAGACCCGAACTATCGTGGTATGGGAATTGGCCGTAAACTGATGCAACAGGCGGTTGAGCAGCAGCCCCGAGATGCTAAGCTTTTGCTCACTGTAGATCCAAATAACACATCCGCTTGCGCGCTCTACGCATCAATGGGATTTTCTACGATCAAACAAGAAGAAAACTACTTTGGTGATGATGAGCCGAGGTTAGTGATGCAGCTCATCATCAAGGTTGTTGCTAACGGTTTTCAATCAAATGCTCATATTTCTAGGGCAGTCTAGTAGCTCTAGGTCAGCATCACGATACCGTGCATTAGCACGACACTAGAGGTGAGCCGAGTTCTCATATCAAAGTAGCCGTCGGGACCTTGACTTTGGTTCTCTTCTCTCATCGTCCTTTCAGCTCGCCAAACCGCAATATATCCAAGGATAAGAATAAGAGTTGTCACCAGCTCTTGTTGTTCGCCAAGCAATACGGCCAGCCAAGCGACGAGCACAATCGCGTTACTTAGTAGTAGCGCTTTGTTGCTTGATTGGCTTTCAAAGTTCTCGATGCCATTTGCCCACAAAATCCCAGAAAGAAAGCTCAAAATAGCCACGCTGTAGGTGATGAAGAGCGTTTCACCGCTTATCCCCATAAATTGGCTGTCGGTGAGCGAAAGGAGAAGACCAAATAAAAATGGAATTAACCCCATGTACCCCAGTTTGGCCATGGTGTTACGGGTTTGAGTTGTTGCCATATAACCCGCCCTCATAGCTGCTGCTCAATCGCATTTTTGAGCGTAGCGCTCACTGGTGATGTGGAACTAGGGAAGGTGGCGACGACTTTACCTTCTTTACTGATCAGGAATTTGTAAAAGTTCCATTTAGGCGTTACGCCTGCTTGCTGTTGTATCTCTGCAAACACGGGATTGGCGTTGCTACCAGACAGTGAAGCTCGCGCCATCATAGGGAAGGTCACGCCATAGTCTAGGTAACAAACTTTTGCCGTCTTCTCTTCGCTTCCCTTGTCTTGGCGAAAATCATTACTTGGGAAACCGATCACGGTGAAGTCTTGGTCTTTGTAGGTTTGATGAAGTTGTTCGAGCTGCTCAAACTGCGGAGTGAAGCCACATTGGCTAGCGGTGTTTACCACCAATAGAGTTTTGCCTTGAAACTCATCGCACAGCGCAATTTCTTCGGTCGAATTTAATAACCTCTGTTTACCATTGAGTATCTCGGGACAGCTCGCTGCAAACGCGATGGAGCTTGTGAGGCTTGTAATCAATATGGTTGAGCAAAGTAGTGAACATTTCATAGGGTTGGCTCATTTTAGTTGGCGTAATGGTTATTACTCTTGAGCACGATGAAATGATCACTTTGCGTATTATTTACCGTCTCTTTAACTCGCGCTTTTAGTTGTACATTTGTTCTCTGAGATAAGATATGGAGTGACCAAGCGACTGATATTCACTTTCGCGCCGAGGCGAGCGGCGAGTAAATACATACCTCCGATCTTCCGGTGTAAGAACAGCGCATCGGCGGGAGGGGTGTGCCAATACTCTTGTTCCATGCTCAAAATGGTTCCAGCTTCACGAAGCCTTTGTGCTAATCCACTTGCTTTGAAGTCGTACTCTTCGTCTACCAACATCGGCTCACAAGCCATCTTCACTAGGTTTAGAATCGCTTGACGTTGTTCGGGAAGAATTGTTTCGCTAAAGAATCCAATCTGCTCTAATGCTTGATTGAGGCCTTGCTCATCGTTGTTAATGACAGAGGAAAAGGCCAAACGATAACCCTCGCTGAAGCGGTCACTGTACTCACGGGTTGCTCCGAAATCTAACAAACCAATTTGTCGGGTGTTTTCAACGTATAGGTAGTTGGCGAAATTGGGGTCGGTTTGCACCATCTTAAAGTCGAACAACTCTCTGAATAGGAGCTCAAGCAAGCTGTGCATTACAAAGTCACGGGTGCTTTGGTCGTAACTTTCTATTTGTTCTATTGAGACGCCCTCAATGAAGTCCATGGCGAGCACGGATTCTGAAGAGACTTGCGGATGGATCTGAGGCACGACGAAGTGTGAGTGTTCTTTTAATGCATTGTAATAACGGGTCGCATAGTCAGCCTCGCGAGCATAGTCCGCTTCATCATGGAGCTGTTTTTTTGCTTCCTCTAACAAACCTTTGTAGTCGACCGATTTTGGTATCAGACCAACAATGTTGAGCAGTGTGCCGACGTTGTCTACATCACTGTCGATGCTTTTTCGAATGCCTGGATATTGAACTTTGACGGCGAGCTTGTCCCCGGCATCGCTGTACGCTTGATGAACTTGTCCTATAGATGCACTGGCAATTGGTTTGAAGTTAAAGGAAAGGAATTCGGTTTTCCATTGGTTCCCAAGCGAGCTCTCTAAGACTTGATTGAGCTGCTTTGTTGGAAGTGGGTCAGCGTCTGAGCGCAGGCGAGAAAGAATGTCGGCTAACTCCGGTTCTAAGACATCCCCCGCATCCATTGAAAGCATCTGTCCCAGCTTCATTGCAGCGCCACGTAGGTGTGCAAGTTGGTCGGTCAGGTGAGCAATGTTCTGTGGCGTTAACAACAAGTCTTTTGCCTTGGGCCTGTTGCCCTGTGCGATTTGCTTGGTGCCTTCTGTTAGCACGTTACCTGCGACTCTTGTCGCTAGCGAGGCGAACTTGCTAAATCTAGAAAGTCGATGAGTGGGAAGGTTTCTCTCTTTTGCCGACATAAAAGTTCTCTCTGGGAATCAGGGTTGATACTAATCTTAGTAAATTACTGTTCACGCTAGTTTGTTAAAAATATCGATAACATCGTTAGATTTTTTGATTGTAGAATAACTACTTACTGTGATTGGTATGACTGCAAAGTTCTGTGAATCATTACACAACCTCATGTATTGTTGTGATAACTTGTCGCCTGAATCAGTAACTCGATTGAAAAGGACAAAGCATGAAGTTTATTTGGTTGAAAGTCGCTCTTACCGTATTAGTATTTGCTGCACTGTTTGGCATCGTTTACTACAAAGTCGCCAGTGGTATGTCTTAACTCGATACTATTTGGTACAGCTGTTTTCGTTGCAACGTGATTTTCCGGTTAACCAGAATGAGATCTTATATCGATTCTTGGCAAACCTTATGTAGCACCAGTCTGCAATCGGCTTAAATATGGCCCAACGCAATGGCGCATAAAGCCAACCTTTTCCTACTAGGTTCCATGCTTGGTAGGTCACATCTAACCCAAGTAGTAGCCTTCCGTTTTCATCAAGAGCATGCAGCACGGTGTTAGCCGCATTCGCATCAATCTGAGGGTAGCTTGCAAACGCTTCACTATAGATGTCGATGGTCTGAATCTTGTTTTTAGTATCGTACTTAGCGAGCGAAGCCATCTCTTTTGCACACAGAGGACACGTTCCATCATAAAATATCGTTAATTCAGTCATTGATTTCTTTACTATTTTTGCCATTTTCAAACTATACGCGAATGTTGATTAGGTGGATCATTCTGCCCACATATCCGACACTGTCAGTGTGACGACTGTTTTACGATATCATCTAGAGGTAACATCCGTTCCATGCAATTAGAAATTAAGAGTCGAATTTACATGACAACCAAGCTAATTAATCGCTTAATCATCACCTGTATCGCGCTCATCTTGAGTGGTTGTGTCAGCTACAGCATTACCGAACAAGAGATGACAGAATATCTTGCTGATTCAGTCATGCTTGAACAAGAAGTAGGTGTACAAAGCGTGATGTATGCGCAAGTCGCGGTCGATGATCTACAAGTGAAAATTGGTCGAGCAGATGAACAGCGAGTGTCAGTGTTAGCGAACACCAATGCAAAAGTTCAAGTGTTCAATATGCCGAATATGGGGTTAGACCTAGATTTAGAATTCAGCGCGATTCCTGAATATGATAAGGAAAGCGGTGAAGTGTACCTCAAGTCATTGCGTCTAGAGCGATTTGAAGAGAAGGAGCAACAGTTATCTCCTGAGATTGAAAAGCTGCTCAAGCCTGCGGTATCGATGATCGGTTTTGCTTTGTCTCAATCTCCCGTATACAAACTGGATAGCAACAAGGTTCAAGAGTCGTTGATCAAGTCATCAGAACCGAATCTGGTAATCCGAGATAACAAACTGGTCATTGAGCTGTTTGATTAATCCCACATACATAAGTTTCTACTAAGTTATCACACATATTGGCTGCCTATTGGGCGGCCATTTTTCTTTCTATCGAGCTGGTATATCAACTTCACCATTCAGGCCATTTATTGAATTAGCCGCGTATCTCACCTTTACTTTACTCTTGTGAGCAGGTCATCGCTTCAGTCATCAAATCATAAGAAAGAAAAGGTGAACGAACTATGAAGAGTCCAGTAATTGCGGATAACAAACCCGTCAAAGTAGAGCTGACGAAGGGAGAGGAGTATTACTTCTGTACCTGTGGGAAATCGAAAAGCCAACCGTTTTGTGACGGTTCTCATGCCGGTACGGGATTCAAACCGAAAAGCTTTGTTGCCGAAGAGGACGGTGATGCTTACCTCTGCCGTTGCAAGTATTCTAACAACCTTCCTTTTTGCGATGGCACTCATAAACAGTTCACTGCGGAGCAAGTTGGGCAAGAAGG
This sequence comes from Vibrio sp. 10N.261.52.A1, assembly GCF_002876325.1. Classification (NCBI taxonomy): domain Bacteria; kingdom Pseudomonadati; phylum Pseudomonadota; class Gammaproteobacteria; order Vibrionales; family Vibrionaceae; genus Vibrio; species Vibrio sp. 10N.261.52.A1. Next base: position 5,339 of record NZ_MCYD01000673.1, on the reverse strand, counting down.
CCCTGAAGTTCACATTCAAGCGGCAGCCCCTGATTTATCTCCTGCGGCAACCGCAACCAAAGAAGAGCCTACCGTGGAGTTTATTCATCAGTTAGCGCGTGATGGTTTGTCCAAAGTAGGACATCATGGGCCGATGACTTCTATGGGTGTACCTAGGCACCTCTTGCCTCACTGGGATGACATTCAAGTCATGGTAGCGCAAATGGCCACCAAGCCTTTATTGGAAAACGTGCCAGTAGAAACGGAACTGATTATTGGCCCTAACGCCAGAAAACCATTGAAGCTCAATATTCCTCTGTTTGTATCGGACATGAGTTTTGGGTCGCTATCTGAGGAGGCGAAAGTGTCTTTGGCGACAGGAGCTGAACTTGCAGGAACCGGAATATGCTCTGGGGAAGGTGGCATGTTACCCGAGGAACAGGCCGCCAATTCTCGTTACTTTTATGAGCTAGCCAGTGCTCAGTTTGGTTACGATGAAGCCAAGCTCAAAAACGTTCAAGCCTTCCATTTTAAAGGTGGGCAAGGCGCAAAAACCGGAACGGGCGGGCATCTACCTGGTGTGAAGAATATCGGTAAGATCGCGGAAGTACGTGGTATTGAAGCGGGCACTGCGGCGATTTCTCCTCCTACTTTTAAAGATCTAAAAACCGCAGCGGATTTCAAGAAATTCGCCGACCGAGTTCGAGAAGTGACGGGCGGTATCCCAATTGGCTTTAAACTAAGTGCTAACCATATCGAAGAAGATATTCAGTTTGCATTGGATGCCAGTGCCGATTACATCATTTTAGACGGTCGAGGCGGCGGTACTGGCGCAGCACCAGAAATGTTCCGAGACCATATCAGTGTGCCAACAATTCCAGCTTTGGCTCGTGCTAGAGCCTACCTTGATAAACAAGGTGTCAGTGACCGAGTTACATTGATCATCACGGGTGGTTTACGTGTGCCGATGGACTTTGTAAAAGCGATGGCGCTTGGCGCAGATGGTGTCGCTATCTCAAACAGCGCTATGCAGTCGATAGGGTGTGTGGCGGCGAGAATGTGTAACACTAATAATTGCCCGGCGGGTATTGCGACTCAAAAGGCCGATCTACGCCAGCGTTTAAATGTCGAGAAAGCGTCGAATCAGCTTAAAAACTTCTTCGAGGCGTCGACAGAGTTAATGCAAGTGATGGCGAGAGCGTGTGGGCATGATCACCTGAATCAATTCAACCCTCACGATTTGGCTACATGGAATCGTGAGATGGCAGAACTATCGGGCGTTGCCTATTCTGGTGTTAGTCCACTCAATCCACTCAAGTAAACAGCAAATCGATAAAGCACATTCACTGGATTTGTGAGTGTGCTTGTTTTCTCCATTAAATTATCAACCTATTCCAATTCATTTACACATTACAAATCATTGCTTTATAAGCACTCTTAAATTATTTCCTGTTTTTTGAAAATATCGCTTTACCTCAAGTTAACTTGAGGTTTTATCATCCTTCCCAATCTAAAAAAACAAACCATCACCTTGTTACTTTCTAAGGGCTGCAAGCTCAGTAGAGGGCAATCATGAGGTGATAAAAAAATCAGGGGTTAGGTATGGAACAGAGTCAAATCAGCGAATATTTTTCAAGGATCGGCTTATCTCAACCAAGCGACATCACAATCGATAGCTTAAAGGCGATTCATCAACATCAACATAGAAGTATCCCTTTTGAAAACTTTGATGTGATTCATGGACTACCGATTCAGCTCACAGCAGACGCACTGCATGAGAAGTTAGTGGTTAATCAGCGGGGAGGTTATTGCCAAGAACTTAATGGGTTGTTGTTGAATATGTTAACTCGTATGGGCTTTGAAGCGAGAGCTTTACTGGGGCGAGTACATCTAGCGGGAGAGCCGACAGGGCGTAGCCATCGAGTGACATTGGTGACGATTGATGACAAGCAGTGGCTAGTGGATGCGGGTTTTGGCACCTTCACGCCACGTGCGCCATTGTTGCTAGAAACCGGTGTAGAACAGTCTAATGACTTGCAAACTTTTCGTTTTATCGAAGATGAACGATATGGCTTCTTACTGCAGATAAAGCAGGGTGAAGAGTGGATGAAGGTATACAGCCTAGACATGACGTATGTGGGTGCCAACGACCTAGAGTCGAGCAACTTCTTCACTTCAAACAGTCCGAAATCCATTTTTACATCAAACTGTATTGCGGCACTGCCGATTGAAGGTGGGATTGTCACGCTGCTTAACCAGAAAATTAAAATTAGCAAAGATGGCTCAACCGAGGAATGGCTACTTGAAGACGAGCCTACGTACCTTGCTGCATTACAAGCGTACTTTGGTTTAGCGCCAAATGTGCCTTTTCAAACTTTAGAGAAATGTTTCTAACCAAATTTAAGGAGCAACAATGAAAGTATTAGCAATTGGCGCAACCAACAGTAAAGCATCGATTAACCAACAATTGGCAGCGTACACCGCAAGCTTAGTTGAGGGCGCGCAAGTAGAGGTGCTCGATCTTAATGATTTCGAGATGCCTATTTACAGTGAAGACAGAGAAAAAGAGTCTGGCGTTCATCAACACGCGCAGCGCTTTTTTAGCAAGATTGGTGAAGCAGATGCTGTGGTCATCTCTTTTGCCGAGTACAACGGCTCATACACCGCAGCCTTTAAGAATGTGTTTGATTGGGCATCGCGCATCGACATGAAAGTGTACCAAGGCAAACCTGTTGTGATGCTCTCCACATCACCAGGCCCAGGCGGCGCAAGCTCTGTGTTGTCGTCTGCGGTAAATTCTGCACCTTATTTTGATGCTGATGTGAAGGGGTCGATGTCGGTGCCAAGTTTCTACGACAACTTCGATATGGAGACGGGCGAGATGACCAACCTAGAGATAATTGACAACCTTAAGATGATCATGAAAAAAATCTAGGAGCATATTGGTCACAAGACTCAAACAGCCTTCCTTGATGGCTGTTTTTGCGTTTTAAGCCCTGCTGTTATTATGTGAAAACCTAAAGGTAACTCAAGAACCTCAACTTAAACTTAAGATCAACTTTAGCTATACTGCTCTGTGGATTTGAATAGCTAAATAACATGAACAGGGAAAGTGATAGAGCATGAAAAACATCGTGTATTTAACGATTGGTCAACTCTCGGAACGTAGTGGAGTCGCACCGTCGGCACTGCGCTTTTACGAAACCAAAGGTTTGATAGCTTCTATTCGAACTAATGGTAATCAGCGCCGTTATCAATCAGCGATGCTGAGACGGATTGCCCTGATTCAAGTCGCTCAGTCGATAGGTTTCACGCTAGAAGAGATCACCGAAGAGCTGTCTAGCTTGCCGATGAACCACACCGCAACCAAGCGCGATTGGGAGCGAGTGGCAAAGAAATGGCAAGGGCAACTCGACAGTAAGATGGCACAGATCCGTTCATTACAAGAAAACCTCACAGGCTGTATTGGCTGCGGCTGCCTGAGCATGCAAAAGTGCCATCTATTGAACCCAGAAGATATTCTCCATGACCAAGGGCAGGGTGCTCAGCGTATTGTTGATTAGCCTCCATTTCGTCTGAACATCGAACTCAATTCTATATGTGTTATCACTTGATAGAGCTGTGGTGGTAAGGGGTATCTCGTCTAGACAAAGCGGAATTAAGGGTCTAGTTTAGGTGGTTCTTTCAATAAAAGAAGAGGTTAGTTATGTTCAGCCATGTTTTTCTCGGTACCGAAGATATTGAACGCGCGAAGGCTTTTTATGACCCAATCATGAAAGTGCTCGGCTACAGTGAAGGTTCCGTTGACCCTAAAGGGCGCTGTGTTTACGTTAGCCAAACTGGTGTATTAGGTTTAACCAAACCGATTGATGGTCAGCCTGCAACGCACGGCAATGGTATGACGATCGGCTTCCTAGCATCTTCTCCTGAACTGGTGGATGAATGGCATCGAGTTGGCGTCGAAAATGGCGGCACCAGTATTGAAAACGGGCCTGGTGAGAGAGGGTCGGATGAACGCCGACTTTACATGGCGTATTTGCGAGATCCTGATGGAAACAAGATCTGTGCAACTCACTTTATGCCTTAGTTCATGATATGCCTCAGTTCGTTTTATGCCACTGTGGCGTATAATTAAGTCATCTTAGTGGTTCAAACCAAACAGGCTATTGCAAAGGATTGGCGAGATGACTTCAAACGAACTATTTTATGAGAGCTTTGAGCGTTGCCGGATTGATCAAGCGTTTTTAGAGTCATTCTTGGCCGACTTTTGCCAACATAACCCTAGGTTTTCAGAACGCTTTGAGAAAGTAGGATTGGAGCAACAAACTAAGATGCTCAAGGCTTCCATCATCCTCATCTACAATTCTGCTGGATTACCCAGTGTGCGTAATTCCGTAAAGCGACTCGGAAAGCAGCACAAAGATTTAGGAATGGATATCTCTGAGCAAGAGCTTAATGAGTGGTTTAAATCATTGCTCAATACGGTTAAGAAATACGATCCTCACTACAATGAGCAAGTCGAACAAGCATGGACAGAAACCCTCGATGTTGGCCTTAAAATCATGAAGCAAGAGTGCGTGGTCCCAAGCTCTGTAAACAGCTAGATTCTTGATTAGTTATTCTCTGTTTTGCTTATTCGCTATTTAAAAATGGCAAGAGCTCGGCATAGCAGATAACACCATTATTATCTTCACGGCTGATAATGGTCCTGAAATCATGACATGGCCTGATGGTGGCATGACGCCATACCATGGAGAAAAAGGTACAACGTGGGAAGGTGGTGTTCGTGCTCCGGCTCTAGTAAGTTGGCCGGGAAAAATTCCTGCGGGTAGTGTCGGCAACGGCATTTTTGATGGTATGGACTGGTTACCAACGCTTGTTGCAGCAGCTGGTGGCCCAGCGGATCTGAAAGAGAAAATGCTCAAAGGTTACGATGGCTTTAAAGCACACCTCGATGGCTATAACCAAGTCGATATGCTGACTGAAAAAGGCGAATCGAATCGTAAAGAGATTTACTACTACGAGCGTGACAAGCTACAAGCGGTTCGAGTTGGTGATTGGAAGGCACACTTCGTAGTTCAGAATCATGGTTGGAGTGGTCCGAAAGAAGAGCTTAATGCACCGTTATTGTTTAACTTGCGACGTGACCCTTATGAGCGAGCAGCAGAAGAGTCAGGTATGTACTTGAAATGGATGGGGCAGAAGATGTGGGCATTTGGCCCTGCTCAAGCAGCGGTACAGCAACATCTAGCGACTTTCAAAGAGTGGCCACCTAAAACGCCAGAAACTCAGCCCGACAATACTGGTGGCGTGGGCAACTAATGGAAATAGCATAATAAAAATCCCGCTCTGTATGAGCG
>NZ_MCYD01000672.1:0-7265 GCF_002876325.1 Vibrio sp. 10N.261.52.A1 | reverse complement strand
CCGACAATGTAAGCCACAGGCTCACCAGTTAAACGACGTTTTAAAAGGGCTTGAAATTCAGACTCTTGCTCTGAGGTGAGGTACTTCTCAGGCCAAGTTAACAGGTAAGATCGTGGTTTATCTAAAGCGTGACAAAGCAGTACCGCAGCATCAATTGAGGGTGACGTGTTGTCACCCTCTTGAAGCGCTACGATTGCTGCTTTTAATGCACTTTCAACCGTATAGGCAGATTGCATAAGGTTTAGTTGTTCTCAGCTAGCGCAGCAAGTTGGTCTGCTTGGTGCTCTTGTAGAACCGGATCAATCAGGCTTTGCATGTCACCTTCTAACACTTCGTTCAGGCGGTAAAGTGTTAAGTTGATGCGGTGATCAGAAACACGACCTTGCGGGTAGTTGTAAGTACGGATACGGTCACTACGGTCACCCGAGCCTAGTAGGTTACGACGCGTGTCAGATACTTCAGCCGCACGGCGCTCTTCTTCAGCTTGTACAATACGCGCAGCAAGAACAGCCATCGCCTTCGCTTTGTTTTTGTGTTGAGAACGCTCGTCCTGACACTCTACTACTGTACCTGTTGGCAAGTGAGTAATACGGATAGCTGAATCCGTGGTGTTAACGTGCTGACCACCCGCGCCAGATGCACGGAAGGTATCGATTTTCAGGTCTGCAGCCTTAATTTCTGGAAGATCCGCTTCTGGGATTTCTGGCATAACAGCAACAGTACATGCAGAAGTATGAACACGGCCTTGAGATTCAGTCTCTGGTACACGTTGAACACGGTGACCGCCTGATTCAAACTTCATTACTCCGTAAACACCGTCACCGCTTACTTTAGCGATCATCTCTTTGTAGCCGCCTTGCTCTGAGTCATTGCTGCTCATTACTTCAACGCGCCAGCCTTTCTTCTCTGCAAACTTAGAGTACATACGGAAAAGGTTACCCGCGAAGATACCCGCTTCATCACCACCGGCACCGGCACGGATCTCTAGGAAACAGTTACGCTCATCGTTTGGATCTTTAGGTAAAAGAAGAATCTGAAGCTCATCAGTTAGACGCTCAATCGCCTCTTTCGCTTCTTTAATCTCTTCCTGCGCCATTTCGCGCATCTCTTCGTCGTCTTCCTGCGCCATATCTTCGGCAGCTTCTAGATCGTCTTGAGCTTGCTGGTAAGCTTGGAAGCACTTAGTCACTTCTTCTAACTGAGAGTACTCTTTAGATAGTGCACGGAATTTGTTTTGATCACCGATCACATCTGGATCGCCAAGCAGGTGTTGAACTTCTTCGTAGCGTTCAACAAGTGTTTCAAGCTTTACTAGAATCGAGGCTTTCATAATGTCTTATCTTGTTGGAGGTCTAATATTATTGAGGGTCTTCTAGGCCCAAACTCTGTCTAATGACCGTTAATTTCGCAGGTTCTCCTTGCTCAGCAGCACTTTGTAGTGCGCGGGTTGGAGCATGGATCAATTTGTTTGTGAGCTTATTACTAAGCTCTAGTAAAACTTTCTCAGGGTCACCGCCAGCGGCAAGTGATTGTAAACTTTTACTCAATAATTCTTCGCGAATTTCATTCGCTGACTTTCGGTACTCACGAATACTGTCGACCGCTTGTAGTGAGCGCATCCAACTCATGAACGCGGCACTTTCTTCACTGACGATCGCTTCAGCTTGGATTGCTTCCACTTTACGTTGCTCGATGTTGCCATCAACAATCGACTGCAAATCATCAACCGAATACAAGTAAGCATCGTTCAGTTCGCCAACCTGTGATTCCACATCACGAGGCACCGCAATATCAACCAATAACATAGGTTGATGCTTTCTTGTCTTTAGAGCGGTCTCAACCATACCTTTACCAATAATTGGCAGCGGGCTTGCGGTTGAACTGATCACAATATCAGCTCTGTGCAGATGGTCCGGAATTTCATTTAAGCTGATCACTTCCGCACCAAACTCTTCGGCTAGCCCTAAAGCACGCTCACGAGTTCGGTTAGCCACAATCATTTTAGTACAGCCATTTGCTGAAAGATGCTTAGCCACGAGTTCAATCGTTTCACCAGCACCAACTAACAGCACAGTAGAATCCGCAATCGACTCAAAAATATGTTTAGCTAGAGTACAAGCTGCGTAAGCCACAGACACCGCACTTCCGCCGATTTCTGTTTCAGTTCGAACGCGCTTCGCCACAGAAAATGATTTCTGGAACAGCTTTTCCATTGAAGCATCAACAGATTTACTACCACGAGAGTCTGTATAAGCTTGCTTAACCTGACCTAAGATTTGCGGCTCACCCAAAACCAAAGAGTCCAAACCACAAGCAACGCGCATTAAATGTTTAATGGCAGCCTGCTCTTCATGGATATAAAGACTTGGCTTTAGCTCTTCAGGGCTCACTTGGTGGAAAACCGACAACCAATCGATAAGCTTGTTTTTTGCTCCGCTTTTAACGTCACAATACACTTCAGTTCGGTTACAGGTAGAAAGTATGACACTTCCATTTACGTGTGCATTTGCGTTAAGTTGCTTGAGTGCCTCAGACAGTTTATCTGGACCAAAAGCGACTTTTTCTCGCAATTCAACCGACGCTGTATTGTGATTGATACCTACGGCAAGCAAAGACATGTATCAGAAGTTCTCGATCAGGGAATGGAAACAAGGGGCGAATTTTACTTGATGCATGGCTCTATTTAAAGAGCAAGCGGGATTTGTTTTCCTGAGTTCGTGAATTCAATGCTATAGTTGAAGCGTTTTTTAGATGAATTTGAACAAGTTGTGAGCAAATATGGGCAAGCTTCGTAAAATCGCGTCTCTTATTTTTATTACCATAATCATGGTGGGTTGCTCGTCTATCCCGGAACAACCGACGAGTGTTGAATGGCAAACACACCAAAGCCGCCTATTACAGATAGAAAACTATCAAGCTTCAGGTAAGCTTGCCTACATCTCTCCCGAGCAGCGCCAAAGCCTCAATTTCGTTTGGAAGCACTCTCCAAATCAAAGCCAATTAAGACTCACCACTTTCCTTGGTCAAACCGCATTAAACCTGACCATTGATCCATCTGGCGCCAAAGTTGTCACTTATGATGACCAAGTATTTACCCACGCGAGCGCCTCTATTTTGGTTGAGCAGCTTACAGGCTTGAAGATCCCTGTTGATCATCTGCCACAATGGTTCCTTGGCATTCCAGACCAAGCGGATAGCTATCAGCTAAATACAACCAACACCCTTGAGTCACTGACCAAGCAAGTCAGCAACCAACTATGGACTCTGAGTTTTGCTAACTATCGCAATACAGAGATGCCGAGTACGCTGCAATCTGGTGAAGACAAAGTAAATGTGGAGACGATTCCGCTCCCTACTCGACTCTCTTTCAAGCAAGACCAAAACAAAATCAACATCGTAGTTTCAAAGTGGACACTGAAAAAATGATTACAACACCAACACACTGGCCTTCTCCAGCAAAGCTGAATCTATTTCTTTATATCACTGGCCGACGTGATAATGGTTACCACGAGCTTCAAACACTCTTTCAGTTCGTTGACTTTGGTGATGAACTGACGGTTACCGCAAACTCAGAAACGAGCTCGATAACCATCACGCCAGAAATACCTGGTGTAGCGCTTGAAGATAACCTAATTTGGAAAGCCGCTACTGCACTTCAACAGTACACCTCGACCTCTTTCGGTGCCGATATTGAGTTAAAGAAAGTGCTACCAATGGGTGGTGGTATTGGCGGAGGCTCTTCAAATGCTGCAACTGTGTTAGTGGCGCTTAATTACTTGTGGCAACTGAATCTTTCTGATGATCAACTTGCAGAGATCGGTCTGAACCTTGGCGCTGATGTACCAGTGTTTGTGCGAGGCCATGCCGCGTTTGCTGAAGGCGTTGGTGAGCAGTTGCTACCTGCTAATCCGGATGAAAAATGGTATCTCGTGGTTAAGCCTCAAGTGAGCATAGCAACTGTAGACATATTCACACATCCAGAATTAACCAGAAATACGCCAAAGCGAGCGCTATCAACGCTTCTAGAGCAAGAATACGTAAACGATTGCGAAAAAATTGTTCGAATGCTGTACCCAGAGGTTGATAAGCAACTTTCATGGCTGCTACAATACGCGCCGTCGAGATTGACTGGCACAGGTTCGTGCGTTTTTGCTGAATTTAGCAGCAAAAAAGAAGCCGAATTGGTGCTAGAAAAACTGCCTGACACCGTTTCCGCATTTGTAGCGAAAGGACGAAACACTTCTCCTTTAAAAGAAACGTTGGCTGAATACCACTCAGCCCACCCACAATCTATTTAAAACTGGACGCAACCCGAGGTTTCCACCGTGCCTGATATGAAGCTATTTGCTGGTAACGCAACACCTGAACTAGCCCAACGTATTGCTGATCGTCTATACATCTCTCTTGGCGATGCTACTGTAGACCGTTTTTCTGATGGCGAAGTCGCTGTTCAAATCAATGAAAACGTTCGTGGTAGCGATGTATTCCTGATTCAATCAACTTGTGCACCAACCAATGACAACCTAATGGAATTGGTGGTAATGATTGACGCAATGCGCCGTGCTTCTGCTGGCCGTATTACTGCTGTAATCCCTTACTTCGGTTATGCCCGTCAAGATCGTCGTGTACGTTCTGCACGTGTGCCAATTACTGCAAAAGTTGTTGCAGATTTCCTTTCTAACGTTGGCGTAGACCGCGTTCTTACTATCGACCTACACGCAGAGCAAATCCAAGGCTTCTTCGATGTACCAGTTGATAACATCTTCGGTACTCCAGTTCTTCTAGAAGACATGGCTAACCGTGGCCTAGAAAACCCAGTTGTGGTTTCTCCAGACCTTGGTGGTGTTGTACGTGCTCGTGCAACGGCTAAAGCGCTAGGTGACGTTGATATCGCTATCGTTGATAAGCGTCGTCCACGTGCTAACGTTTCTGAAGTAATGAACCTAATCGGTGATGTTGAAGGCCGCGACTGTGTTATCGTTGATGACATGATCGATACAGGTGGCACACTATGTAAAGCAGCTGAAGCGCTTAAAGAGCGCGGTGCTAAGCGTGTATTCGCTTACGCAACTCACGCTGTTTTCTCTGGTACTGCTGCGAACAACATCAAGAACTCTGTTCTAGACCAAGTTATCGTAACGGATTCTATCTCTCTATCTCCAGAGATGGCTGCGACAGGTAAAGTAACAACACTTAGCCTTTCTCGCATGCTTGCTGAAGCGATTCGTCGTATCAGCAACGAAGAATCAATCTCAGCGATGTTCAACTAATCAAGGCTATTTAGCTTTGTTTTAGAAACTCGTTAGAGAAAGACATTAAGCACTTCATTTGATGAAGTGCTTTTTTTATATCTGGTGACTGTTGTTTATCACAGCTTGGAATAATCATGGTGCCATCAGCTAGCTCGCACCTTTTTCATAAACTGTGATATCATACGGCGCTTTTTGAAATCCCAAGAGAGATCCATACCTTGAGCCAACAAATAAAACTTCTCGTTGGACTGGCTAATCCAGGTCCAGAATACGCCAAAACTCGCCACAATGCGGGTGCTTGGGTAGTTGAAGAATTAGCACGTGTACACAACGTAACACTGAAGAACGAACCAAAGTTCTTTGGCCTAACGGGTCGTATCATGGTTCACGGTGAAGATCTTCGTTTGCTGATCCCAACGACTTTTATGAACTTGTCAGGCAAAGCAGTTGCAGCTTTGGCAAAGTTCTACCAAATTAAACCAGAAGAGATCATGGTTGCTCATGATGAGTTAGACCTTCCTCCTGGTATTGGAAAGTTCAAAAAAGGTGGTGGTCATGGTGGACACAACGGTCTAAAAGACATCATCAGCAAGCAGGGTAACAATAAAGAATTCTATCGTCTGAGATTAGGCATCGGCCATCCTGGACACAAAGATAAAGTTGCAGGTTATGTATTAGGCAAAGCTCCGCAAAAAGAGCAAGAGTGTATCGAGGCCGTCGTTGACGAATCGGTTCGCAGCCTAGACATCTTATTAAAAGATGGCCTACCAAAAGCACAAAATCGCTTACATACGTTCAAAGCAGAATAAGGTTTATATCATGGGTTTTAAATGTGGCATCGTTGGTCTACCAAACGTTGGTAAGTCAACTCTGTTTAACGCACTGACTAAAGCAGGCATCGAAGCAGCAAACTTTCCATTTTGTACGATCGAACCAAACACAGGTATCGTTCCAGTTCCAGATCTACGCTTAGATGCATTAGCAAAAATTGTTAATCCACAAAAGATCCTTCCAACAACGATGGAATTCGTTGATATCGCTGGCCTAGTTGCTGGTGCATCTAAAGGTGAAGGTCTTGGTAACAAATTCCTAGCGAACATCCGTGAAACTGACGCGATCGGTCACGTTGTACGCTGCTTTGAAAACGAAAACATCGTTCACGTTTCTGGCAAAGTATCTCCAATCGAAGATATCGAAGTGATCAACCTTGAACTTGCACTGGCTGACTTAGACAGCTGTGAGCGTGCAATTCAACGCAACGCTAAGAAAGCAAAAGGCGGCGACAAAGACGCTAAATTCGAAATCACTGTATTAGAAAAGCTACTACCAGTTCTTACTGAAGGTGGTATGGCGCGTACTGTTGAACTAGCGAAAGAAGAAGCGGCAGCAATCGGCTACCTAAACTTCCTAACACTTAAGCCAACAATGTACATCGCAAACGTTGCTGAAGATGGTTTTGAAAACAACCCTTACCTCGATGCTGTTCGTGAATACGCTGCAAAAGAGAACAACGTTGTTGTTGCTGTATGTGCTGCTATCGAATCTGAGCTTTCTGAGCTTGACGACGAAGATCGTGAAGAGTTCCTAGCGGACATGGGTATCGAAGAACCAGGTCTAAACCGAGTGATCCGCTCTGGTTACGAACTACTTACTCTTCAAACTTACTTCACAGCGGGCGTTAAAGAAGTTCGCGCTTGGACAATTCCTGTAGGTGCAACTGCGCCACAAGCGGCTGGTAAGATCCACACTGACTTCGAAAAAGGCTTCATCCGAGCTGAAGTTGTTGGTTTTGATCACTTCATCGAATTTAACGGTGAGAGCGGTGCAAAAGACGCAGGTAAATGGCGTCTTGAAGGCAAAGAATACATCGTAAAAGATGGCGACGTTGTTCACTTCCGCTTCAACGTATAATTGCTGATTAAATATCGGTTAAAAGGCCAGTGAATTTCACTGGCCTTTTTGTTTTTACTCTTTAGCAAGAGTTCGACATCAGAAAGTTAACTTCCTATATAT
>NZ_MCYD01000671.1:0-12538 GCF_002876325.1 Vibrio sp. 10N.261.52.A1 | reverse complement strand
GGTCAGCAAGGTCAGCAAAATGATTCTTCGCAAGGCTCACAGGATCAACAGCAAAACTCTGCAGACAATGAAAACTCGCAAAGCAAAGCTGATAGCCAACCTCAAAGCACAAGCCAAGAGCAAGCAGAAGACCAATCGAGTGCAAACGCAGACAAACAAGAGGGCGAGCAATCTAAGGAGCCAAGTACAGCAAACCAGTCTGAGGAAAAAGAGCAGGATAAGCCACAGCCTCAAAGTGCAAGCGCACAGCAAGCTTCAGGCGAAAAAGGTGATAAAAATGCTCAACAAGCTGTAGCACAGGCCTCAGGGCAACCGCTATCGAGTGACCCGGATATGCGAAAGCTTGAGCAAGTAGAGAGTGCGCGTGACCCAAGCCAACTGCTTAAAGCGCAAATGATTTTACAAGCACAACAAAAAAGTGCTCCTAACAACCAGAACAAAAAGTGGTAACCATGCGATTTCTAAATAAGCCATTTTTATCCATAGCCCTAACACTGCTGTTGGGCGCTTTCTCGTCATTTTCAGCATTGGCTGCTAATGCCGTAGCAAGTGTTTCACAGAACAGTGTCACCAAAGATGAAGTATTCCTACTGAGAGTTACCACCGACGAGAAGGTCTCTTCTGATGCTCTAGATCTCACCGCGCTTCAGCAAGACTTCTATGTTGGCACACCAAGCTTTGGGTCATCGATGCGCATCATTAATGGTAGCCGTTCGGTGTCAAGCGAGTGGAACATCACCCTTGCTCCACTGCGCTTAGGCCAGGTACAGATCCCTAGTTTTGATATTGAAGGGGCTAAAACCAAGCCCATCACCATCAATGTAGCCGTTAATAAAGCGGCGCCAACTCAACACGATATGGCTGAGTTTCAACTTAACCTAAGTAAGAGCTCACTATACCCACAAGAGACCGCAGAGCTTGATGTAAAGCTGATCATTAAAGCAGACCCAAGAAGGCTTCAAGATCCGATAATCGCGCCACCGAGCTCTTCAGGCTTAGATGTGGAACCTATTGGGGAATCGAAGCAATTTCAAGACGTTCTCAATGGAAAGGAGGTGACGGTAGTTCAACAGTCATTCCGTATCTCATCGCAAAAAGCAGGTCAATTTAAGCTGAACGGGCCGAAGCTAACAGGAGCTGTTGTCTACTCAACCAACAACTCCAGTACAACACGTTTGTTCCAACTCGACACACCCGTTGAAACCTTAGATGTCACCGTAAAGGATGTGCCAAAAGGCTACAAGGGTGAGTGGTTACCAACATCAAACTTCAAATTGATACAGCAATGGTCTGATAGCCAAGGTAACGAATTAACCGGTAACAAAGGGTTAGAAGGCGATAAGCAAGCCATCGAAATGGAAGCGGGTGATTCGTTAACTCGTACTATTACCATGACGGCGAGTAACTTAACGCAGCACCAACTACCAAAACTGAATATCACCTACCCTAAATCGGTTCGTGTTTATGAAGAAAAGCCACAATTGGGTACCACAAAGTCCGGCGATGCAGTTGTAGTGTACACACAGGTTCTAATCCCAAAAGAAGCAGGAAACATCTCGCTTCCTGACGTTTCCCAAGCTTGGTTCAATACTGATGCCCAATCAGAACAAACCAGTAAAGCTCAGGGCCTAGAGCTAACAGTAACAGCAAGTGATCGTGTTGTATCAAGCGCACCTCCTGTTGCTAGCGCGCCGCTCCAACAAACAGCGCCAACGGTGATTAACGTCGATAACCCAGGGTTCTGGCCTTATCTCACCGCCCTATTTGCTGCTTTATGGTTGATTAGCTCTGCGATGGCCTTCTACTTCTGGTCACGCCGCGGTGTAACGACAAAACCAACATACACTGTTGAACGTAAATCAGATACCGCAGAAGCACTTATTGAAGCGCTAAGAACGAAAGATGGCGTGCTGACCAGAACCTTATTTGAGCGATGGAAATCTGAAAATTCAGATCTAAGTAATGAGGCATTGCAAACCCTTGAAGCCGAACTCACCAACCTAAACCAAAGCCTTTACGGTGAAGCCGGTTCATCAGCCCAAACATGGAGTCCTGATCTGGCAATCAAAACGGTGAAGAAGCCCAAGAGAGTCGCGAGTAAAAAGCATAATAGCTCGTTAGAAAAGCTTTAGTCGACACTGCTCATCAAGAACAGTCAAGCACAAAGGCCGTTGATCATATGAAGATCAACGGCCTTTGTTTTAAGAAAGAGAGGCTGTGACTTTTTTACGTTTTAATGCAGAAACAATTCGATTTCGCCCCGAATCTTTGGCTTGATACAAGGCTTTATCTGCCTTGCCATACAACAAATCAAAATCGAACTGATGCTGGTCAGACGTTATCGAGGCATAGCCAACGGATGCCGTTAAATATGGGCTGGTACTACTTTCACAATGCAGGATTTTTGCCTCTTCAATGCATTTCCTAATCGACTCTGCACGTTGCTTTGTCTCTGAGTGATTCGTGCCAATCATCAACAACATAAACTCCTCTCCGCCAATCCGACAGAAGGTTTCTTTATCATTGTGAACATGGGCATTCAGTATCTCACCTACTGTCCTCAGAGCCGCATCCCCTTCAGTATGACCGTAGACACTGTTGTACAAACCAAAATGATCAAGGTCGACAAGAATCAACCCAAATGTAATTTCGTTCTGTGAGGCAAACGCACCTTGATCGTTGCAATTCAAGTCTTCTAAAACCTGCGACAACATACGGCGATTTCCAAGGCGTGTCAGAGGGTCGAGTTTAGAAATGATATCCAATTGTTCATTCGCCAACTCTAGCTCTTGGGTACGCTTACTGACTTCTTGCTCCAGTGTTTCATTGAGTTTTTTCAGCTCTTCTTGAGCCATGGTTCTTTGCAGCACCTCAGCAAGGCTTGAAGCAAAGATACGTATGACCTCTCGAAGCTGTGAGGTTAGCGGGCTACGAGTTAGCAAGTTGTCGGCAGCGATAAACGCAATTGGCTCACCCGTGTTTGTGGTGAGCATAGTCATGGCCGTCCAACCAACGCCGACAATATTGAAATCGTGATAAATCGGGACCGACTCTTCGAACGCGACTTGATTCGGACAAGCACGTGCTGCCGCGACAATGTCACGCTCCACCAGCTCAGAGCGATAATAAGACTCATCGACAATATCGCCTTTGATGTCGGTACCCCACGTACCCTGCATGTAACTGCATTCTTTGTCCGTCAGGAAAACCGCCAGCCGATCGATACCTAGATGTTGAATCGCAAAACTAACGGCAGACTTACAGACTTCACTGACGCTATCGCATCGAGACAGCTCAACCATACTCGAGTGCAACATACGTATGTTCTGCTCTTGGCGCTTGCGAATGTAGATCTGAGAAAGCAGAGAGCCAAAAGACTCAAGCATCTGCTTTTGATAGTTAGTAATCGGTGAACGATGAATGTAGTTATCCATGGCAATCCAACCGACAGGTTTGTCGCCTTCACGCAAGATAAGCATACCATTCCAACCCTGCCCGACCACCTTACCTTCTGTATACAGGGGCGCATTATCGATGATGACTAAATTAGTATGATTATCAGACAGCGCTTCAATGTATTCCGCTTCAAGTTGATGCAAATCGTACTGTGTGTGGTGTTCACTGTTGGTTTTACCCGCTTCGTCGGTGCCATAAGTACCACTGAAACAACGCTTTTTCATATCAAGCAACATGAAGATCGCACGATCAAACCCTAGCCTATCTCGAACAGCCTCAACCGAGGCTTTATACAACGCATCGAGTGATTCGGGATTGGAAAGCTCAAGCGCGACCTGATGGACCAGCTTCATGTTCTCTACAAACAGTTCACGTAGCTTTATCTCGTCTAAATATTGAGCTTCACGTGTGTCTCTGTGTTTGATTTCAAGCGCAGCGTTCTTCTCTGCGCGAATGCACTGCCAACGGGCTGCGGCTAACTGAAGTACATCAAGGTCTTGATCAAAAGTCTGGTTGATCTGCTCTGTACAGCAATTTTGAACAATTAAATAAGTTCTGGAGGCAGGCGCATTGTCGAGCATCATGATGAATGACTCACCGCCAAGTACCTTCATGTGTTCCCACTTACAGGTGTTGATAGCCATTGGCAAAACCCCGTCCGCGGTATCGAACTGAGCAACCCAAGGCCAAAATGTAGCGGGATAGTTCGCTAATGAGGTGAGTTCGCCGTAAGAGAATAGTGGTAATGCGTCGCTCTCTGGCGTTGGCTCAGCAAATATGCCAATTCCTTTGGGAGCTAACACCTCAATCAGATAGTCAAAAAGAGACTCTGCCAACAGACGGTGGTCGCGTGTCGCAGATATTTGTTTTGCAAAGGCTTTAACAGGCACAGCTTCCTTCCATTGGCGATTAAGAATAAAGCAAAAATACAGAAGCCTTGATATGCAATCAATGTAAGTAAAAATGAGATGTTAAGCGGGTCGCAGTTTCAACTTTAACATTATCACAAGCATGAGAAGGACGACAAAAATGGGATTCTCTGCCCAAAATCACATCGACATTGGGGCTTTTTTAGACACATAAAAAAGCCCCACCTAAAGTGGGGCAAAACTTCCATCGCTTATAGTTATAGTGATAATTCTGTTGTTCTATTCGATTATCTAACCTGCGTTTCAGTTAGTGTGTAAAGGTATCTAATCGCTTAAATACCACACGTAAATCGTCGATTAACCAAAGTCACCGTTTACGTAACCTTTAGTACGATCATCTTTTGGTTCACTGAAGATAACACTGGTTTCGTTATGCTCTACAAGCTCTCCCATTAAGAAGAAAGCCGTGCGGTCTGAGATACGACGCGCTTGCTGCATTGAGTGCGTTACGATAACGATAGTGAAGTCTTTCTTCAGATCTTCCATCAATTCTTCAATCTTGTGTGTCGCGATTGGATCTAGAGCCGATGTTGGTTCATCCATCAGGATTACATCTGGTTCCATTGCAATGGTACGTGCGATACATAGACGCTGTTGTTGACCACCAGACAGACCAAATGCATGCGCTTTTAGACGGTCTTTTACTTCATCCCACAGTGCAGCACTGCGTAGCGAGCGCTCAACCACTTCATCGATGTGTTTTTTGTCTTTGATACCTTGAGCACGTAGGCCGTATGCCACGTTCTCGTAGATGCTCATTGGGAACGGGTTTGGCTTTTGGAATACCATGCCTACGCGGATACGTAGGTCAGCGACATCGATATTACCGTAGATGTCCGTGCCATCCATATCCAGCTTACCTTTGATAGTAACGCCTTCAATTAGGTCATTCATGCGGTTCAAACAACGCAATAGTGTTGATTTACCACAGCCAGACGGGCCAATCAGAGCAGTCACCTGACGAGTTGGAATTGGCAGGTTGATAGATTTAAGCGCTTGGTTGTCGCCGTAAAACAGATCTAGGTTCTCAATATCAAATTTGTTCATGTTCGTAATCTCTAAATTCTTAAATTCGTGTCTAACTTGATGCTTTCTTTATCACGGGGGCTCTCTTTATTGTTGAGCCAGTAGCTAGTGAGCTTAGTAAGTTGCCGTGTTGAAGCGTCTTGCAATCAGTTTTGTAACCATGTTGATCAAGAGAACCAATACGATTAGGACTGTCGCCGTGCCGTAGGCTTGGTTCCACTCATCGATAGTAAATAGCTCTGTTGTCAGCTTATATAAGTGAACCGTTAGTGTACGGCCAGAATCGAATACCGACTCAGGAACACGTGCCACCATACCTGCTGTTAAGAACACAGGCGCTGATTCACCAATTACACGACCAATACTAAGAATGACCGAAGTTAAGATACCTGGCATTGCGCTTGGTAAGATCAAACGCCAGATAGTGTAGATTTTTGAAGCGCCAAGGCCGTATGAGCCTTCACGGTAAGTTTGTGGTACTGCCATCAATGCTTCTTCTGTAGTACGAATGATTACAGGAAGAATCAGGATACTTAGCGTTAGTGCACCCGACAGAATCGAGAAGCCAAGACCAAGAATCGATACAAAGAAGGTCATACCGAATAGACCGAAGATAATCGACGGAATACCCGCTAGAGACTCAGTACAGAATCGAATCGCTTTAACCAGTCGGCTACCCACTTTCGCATATTCAGTTAGGTAGATTGCCGTCATGATACCCAGTGGTGCTGCAACGGCAATCGATGCAATTACCATGTAGATCGTGGCGATGATCATTGGGAAAATACCACGTTCTTCACCAGTACGAGTGTAATCGTCAGTGATGAAGTTCCAATCTACGTATTGCAGACCGTTCGATAGGATGTACCAAATAATCCAGAATAAGAAACCAACAGTGACTGCTGCTGCCGCCCAGATAAAACCCTTTAGGATGTTATCTTTAGTTTGACGGGCTTGTTTTAGTTTTACGAGATCCATATTACTCATCCCCGCTTACTTCGATTTTTCACGGTTAAGATAAAGTAGAGCACCATTTAACATCATGATGAACACTAGAAGTACAACACCGGTTGCGTAGAGTGCATTTGCGTGAACGCCACTTGCGTAAGACATCTCAATCGCAATGTTCGCTGTTAGTGTACGAGCCGAGTCCAAAATACCTTCTGGCATTGCTGGAGCGTTACCCATCACCATGATGATTGCCATGGTTTCACCAAGTGCACGACCGATACCTAGAATCACACCAGTCATAATGCCTGAACGAGCGGCCGGAACGAGCAGCTTAAAAATCGTGTAGATTTTAGAAGCACCCAATGCAAGTGAACCTTCCTTATAGGTGCGTGGCACTGCACGAATCGAAGTTTCAGAAACCGTAATAACGGTAGGAAGAATCATGATACCCAGAACGATGATACCTGCCAGGATGGTGTTACCCGCTGGTACAGAGAAGATGTTCTGAATCATTGGAACGATAATTACCAGACCAAAGAAGCCGTAAACTACCGACGGGATACCCGCTAGAAGTTCAACTGCTGGTCGAATAATATCTGCAAGACGCTTAGGAGCAATCTCAGCAATAAAAATAGCGGTTAGTACACCTACTGGAACACCAACAACTACAGCGCCTAGTGTCGACACAATCGATGCAACAATCATGGTTGCAACACCGAATAGAGCTGGAGGTAACCAGTCAACACCCAAAACGATGCCAGAAACACCGGCTTCTTGGAATGCAGGGATACTCTCTGCAACGATAAAGTAAGCGATAACGGCTAGTGATACGATGCCGATTACAGCACTCGATAAGAACAAGCCGTGGAAGATTCTTTCTCTCCAGTCAACGCGCTTCTTGGTGCGCAGACTCGGCTTATTGATTTGAGTCGCTTCAGTATTCATAAGCTTTTCACTATTTGCGATGGTCATATATAAAATCTCAAACTTTGTGGCTCAAAAAGAGCTCGAAATAACCAAAGTTGAAAGAAAAGGCTCAGCCTAAAGTCAGGCTGAGCAATAATTTAAAGTGAGTCAGTTAAGATTAGTTAACTGTGATGTAGCCTTTCTTACCAGCGATAGCTTGAGCTTCGTCTGCAACCATCCAGTCTAGGAACTGTTGAGTTTCAGCTGTTGGAGCGCCAGACTTGTAAAGTACTAGGAAAGGACGAGCAACTTTGTAAGAACCGTTCTTAACGTTATCTACAGTCGCTTCAGCGCCGTCGATAGTTAGAGCTTGAACAGATTCGTCAACTGTACCTAGAGAGATAAAGCCGATTGCGTATGGGTTGCTTGCTACAGAAACTTTAAGTGCGCCGTTACCGTTAGCAACTTGTGCACGTTGAGAGATAGCCGATACTTTCTTATCGCCGATCTTCTTCTTAAGCTTCATGATGTCTTCGAATGCACCACGTGTACCAGATGCAGTATCACGAGTGATTGCTACGATTGGCTTGTCTGCACCACCAACATCTTTCCAGTTAGTGATGTCGCCTTTGTAGATTGAAGTGATTTGCTCAGCAGTCAGAGCAGATACTTCGTTATTTGGGTTTACAACAACTGCGATACCGTCACGAGCGATAACTAGCTCTTTCAGGTCAGCAGATTTCTCTTCTTCTTTAAGGTCACGAGAAGAGATACCTAGGTCAGCACTTCCATTTTTTGCTGCTTTGATGCCTGCAGAAGAACCTGGTGCTTGAATTTCGATGAACACTGGTTCGCCTTTATTCATGTAGGTTTCTGCAAAAACTTCAACCAGTGGAGAAGCACTGTTAGAGCCAACTACAGAGATAGTTTCTTTAGCTGAAGCTGTATTCACTGTTAGAGCGCCTAGAAGTGCGATTGCACCGATAACTGTCTTTTTCATCACAAATTTCCTTTAGTGGCGTTATTGCCGTAATGTTGTGTTTGCTTGAACGGTGCCCACTTTAGAATCCGAATGTGACAGTTGTGTTTCACTAAATTGAAGCCTATATGACAACTGCAATTTATTTTCTTGTTCTCTCCTTATTAGATGCCTTCAAAGTAATACATTACCTTGTTCTATAAGCACTAAGTATTTATTCCAACCAAATTAAAACAACCTGCGCAATTAACCATCACTGCTGTTCGTTACGTAGAACATGTCTAGATCTCCTCTTATTAGCCTTACCTTTATAAAGGTCAAGAGGCTTAATTGAACGATTAATAATCATTACCTATCAAATACCTATCACATATATCTAAATTGAATCCATTACTGATTGAATTGTCATTCTCAGAAGTTAGAATCACCCACTAATAACAATAATAACAATTGCTTCTGCTCATTTATTTATTCAAAGAGGGACATTACATGCGCCAACTTCTCAGTGGCTTATCTATAAAAATACAAATACTAATTCCTGTACTCTTTTCCGTCGTATTGCTTTTTACGGGGGTTATTATCGGTGGTGACAAACTAGAAAATGCCTTTAAAGAGGTATCTATCGCAACAGACCAGTTGATACTACATAAAGAAGAACTCAGCGAAATCGTCGACAACAGCTACGGTATGCGCATCAAAGCGATCTACAGCTTGTTCAATGCAGATGATGTGAAAACCTTGGTTCAAACTCTTAATGAAAAGCGCGACCTGAACACTCGTCTACTGAACTCCTTAAACACTGTGCCGGGGATGCAAGACGAAGTAGCAGCGATGAGTAAGGCGATGAATCATTATGTCGACTTTTCTCGTACAACAATGCTTCCTCTATTAAAGGCAAAACATGGTAATTCAGCTCTGTCTTCTGACTTCGATGCACGTTACCAAGTGGCCATTGACCAATACCGTCATGCTGGCAACGAGATGGTACAAGCCATCAATACCCTATCTAAAAAGCTCAACTTACTTGCAACGAAAGAAGTGGACATCAATGGTCAGCAACATACCAATACACTTGATACGGCGACGGTAGCACTGCTAGTTATCCTTTCAGTCGCACTAGGCATCAGTTGGGTACTCGCAAGCATCATTGTTAAACCAATAAGCAATATTCAGGCAACTATGCGCGAAGTCGCAAATGGTAACTTGCTAGTAAAAGCAGAAGAGTACGGCGACAACGAAATCTCTCGCTTAGCAAAAGACGTAAACCAATCGGTAGACCAACTGCGTGACACCGTAAGTTCACTTTCTCGAATCAGTATTGAAGTCGCTTCTGCATCCACAGAGCTGGCTGCAGTAATGACGCAATCAAGCGTGAACTCAGATCAAGAGAAGCAAGAAGTTGAGCAAGTTGCTTCTGCAGTAAATCAATTGGAGAGCACAGCTTCTCACGTTAACGAAAATGCAGTTCAAGCAGATTCGGCATCTAAGCAAGCCGACGAAATGGCAACGCACAGCATGAGTTTGTTTAACGAAAGCAACAAAGCCAATGAGCAAATGGCTATTCAGCTTAGTGAAGCAGCGAATGTTGTGGGAACACTGAAAGAGCACTCAGAACAGATAGGCAAAGTGATTGAGGTGATTCAAAGCATCTCTGAACAGACCAACCTACTTGCGCTGAATGCAGCTATTGAAGCGGCGCGTGCTGGAGAAAGTGGTCGTGGTTTCGCTGTGGTTGCCGATGAGGTTCGAATGCTAGCGGCACGTACTCAAGACTCAACCAAAGAGATACAAACCATTATCGAAGGTTTGCAGGTTCAATCTGGCAATGCGAACGAGAGCATGAGCAGCTCACTGGCGATGCTAGAGCACAACCAAACACTTGCAGCTGAAGTAAGCGAGGCTCTTTCTGGTATTGCCAACTCGGTAACGGACATGACGGAAATTAACACTCAGGTAGCCTCGGCAGCGGAAGAACAAAGCCAAGTGACGTCAGACATCAACCGCAATATCTCCAACATCTACAGCTTAGTAAGCCAGAACGTAACCGGGATTACTCAAGCTGCTGCTGCAAGTCATGAGTTATCCAACCTTGCCGAGCAACAGAAGCAACAGTTGGGCTTCTTTAAGGTTTAGGGTTTGACTTTATAGTCGAAATAACCCGCCTCGTAGCAAAAAACCAGTCACTCGTGACTGGTTTTTTTTATTCATAGGCTCTTTCATTGAATAAACCTCGCTACTCAAGCTCTGCATCCCAAATTCGTTCTATCGCTTCGACTCTTCTGATCTGCTTTGAAGGAAAGTGGGCAACTCTGAGCTCCGCAATTGTCTCTTGTCGTTCGGCCTGTGTTAGCCCAGTGTCGTCTAAAATATCTTTTCGTTCCGCTAAGTAAATTTCTAAAGCACCTTCAAAATCCGCTCTTTGTTGGTCCAGTACTTCAAGCCTTTGCGCCGCTTCATCACCCACTAGTTCATTTCGCTTCAAGTATTTCTCTTGCTGATCAAGCCCTTCAGAGTTGGATAATTGTTGAAGCAACACCTGATTCTTGTGACTCGTTTGAACATAATCGGCTTGCTCAGAGATTAAAGAATCTAACCGCTGTTGGTACTCCAGCTCATTCAACCCTTCTTGCTTCAATCGAAGCTTTTCTAGGGCAATTTCCCTAATTTGGTTATCGTGAGTAAATAAAATACTTATCTCACTCGGGCTAAAAAACTGAGCCTGAAGATCGAGTAAAGCTAGGTTTAAGCGTTGTAGATCATCGACAGAGATCGAGGTGGGGTCGAACTGAACGTCCAATGACGTCAATGCCGACTTGTAATCAAGGTATTTGGCAAACAAGGCATCGTCGACAATCGCACCTTGTGATTGAGCATGATGTTGAGCAACGTTGCTACGAATATCTTCAAGGGTTAGCTCTGTTTGTCCAGAGACGAAGTAATCCATAGTGTCTTTGGCCGATGCACTATCAATATCAGTATCTTGTTGAGAACTCACTTTCAACGAGGAGATACTTTGTCGTTCGTCACCGCTTGGGTTCAAGCCCTCTTCCACTGGATATAAAATAAAGACCGCCGCTGCACTCATCAGGGCTATCGTGGTTATCGAAAAAATGGCGGCCTTATTCATTATATTTTCCTTATTGTGTTAACGAATCATCAGGACAAGCTACAAGCCTGCCAACTTCAATCGGTTCGCGTGCTGGCGATACAATGTTACCGGGTCAGTCTCAAACAAATGATGGATGCCCAGCAAACCGTTAATCTCATCCAGATGATTCATTTTGTAATCATCCCCAATCACTTTACCTAGGTGAGCACTACAAGCTCCAACAAGCCCATCATTTGGTTCGTTAAACGCTAAACCTAGCACTGTCATCGCCGCATCGGTCGGGTCCAAAAGATTGGTAAAAGTGGAAGACCCTGTCCATGAGTAGTAATAAACGCCGTTACTGGCTTGCCACTCACCATCACCACATGCAGAGGTTGGAACCCCTTCAGGATAAAATTGATTGAAAGCAAGAGAACCTTCTGTCGTCAACGCTTCTAGTGATGCCAAGCCATCTTGTTCGAGGTCTGTGCCACCAGACAATAGATTGATGAGTGTCGTCAAACCACCCGCCAACTTAACCGCAATTCCCTCGGTGACAGACCCTTCAGGTACGGTTCCACGAACTAAATCCGCTACCTTTGAACCTTTATGAACGCCGCCAATACTCGTTACCGACGCGACAAGGTCTGGTCTCACTGAGGCCACATACCGCGCCGTAGGGCCACCATGACTGTGCCCGACAAGGTTAACCTTATTTGCCCCTGTTGCCGCTAAAAGTGTCTCGACTTGAGCCAGTAACTGCTCTCCCCTAACCTCTGAGCTATTCGTCGCTGATACCTGTGCAACATATACGCTCGCGCCATCTTTGGTTAAGGATTCAGGCACTCCGTAGAAGTAATCCACACCTGCTAACGTATCGAACCCAAATAAGCCGTGCACCAACACAATGGGATATTTGGTTTCAGTGTATCCACTGACTTCCAACGCCGATGCGCTCGTTCCTGCATAAACCCCCATGCTGGATAGGCAGGCGATTGTCCAAATTAATATCTTTTTCAATGCTCTTTCCTTAAACAAGTTAGACCTCTGATGAGTATCAAAAACGTAGGTGATAATTTTATAAAACTAAAAAGAGTGACTCTATATTTGTGATATTGAACTGGAAATAAACAATTGCAATTAACATTGAACGACGAAAGTCACAACAAACGAGAAATAAAATAATCAATTGATTAATAACTG
>NZ_MCYD01000670.1:0-8055 GCF_002876325.1 Vibrio sp. 10N.261.52.A1 | reverse complement strand
AATGATAAGGTTTTAATTTGCGGAGCAAAATTAATTGAATACACTGAATAGGACTAAATTGAGCGACTAAAATAAGTTTCTCAAACGAATTCTAAAAAATCCTATAGGGGGAAACAACTGGTGAATATTCTAGGATATGCACAGAAGCTAGGTAAGGCGTTAATGCTACCTATCGCAACGCTTCCGATTGCGGCGCTTCTATTACGTTTAGGTCAAGGCGATCTACTTGATATTCCATTTATGGCGCAAGCTGGTGGTGCTATCTTCGGTAACCTACCATTGCTATTTGGTCTAGGTATCGCGATTGGTCTTTCTAAAGACGGTAACGGCGCAGCTGGTCTTGCTGGTGCAGTTGCTTACTTCGTTCTAACAGCGACAGCAACAACAATTAACGCTGACGTTAACATGTCTTTCTTCGGCGGTATCTTCGCAGGTATCATCGCAGGTCACTCTTACAACGCTTTCCATGCTACACGCCTTCCTGAGTGGCTGGCATTCTTCGCTGGTAAACGTTTAGTACCAATCATGGCTGGTCTATTTGCACTTGTTGCAGGTGCTGTGTCTGGTGTGGTTTGGCCTGGTGTTCAATCTGGTCTAGACGCACTGGCTCACGCAGTATCAACGTCTGGCGCTATCGGTCAATTCGTTTACGGTACTCTTAACCGTGCACTTATCCCTGTAGGTCTACACCACGTATTGAACTCGTACTTCTGGTTCGGTATGGGTACATGTCAAGAAATCATCGTTGCTGGTCAAGGCGCATTCGCTAACATCACTCAACTTTGTGTTGACCCATCACTAGCTAAAACTCTAGTTGTTGGCCAAGAGCACACATTCACATTCGCTAACTCTGTAACTCCAGAAATCACTACTGTTGTTAAAGAAGTAACTGACACTGTTAAATCTGGCGACCTACACCGTTTCTTCGGTGGCGATAAAGGCGCTGGCGTATTCATGAACGGTTTCTTCCCAGTAATGATGTTCGGTCTACCAGGTGCTGCACTTGCAATGTACCTAGCTGCTCCTGCTGAAAAACGTAGCCAAGTTGGTGGTGCACTATTCTCAGTAGCATTCTGTTCATTCCTAACAGGTATCACTGAGCCGCTAGAATTCATGTTCGTATTCCTAGCTCCTGCTTTATACGCAATGCACGCTGTATTCACTGGTCTGTCTCTAGTAGTTGCTAACATGTTTGGTACTCTGCACGGTTTCGGTTTCTCTGCTGGTCTTATCGACTTCGTATTGAACTGGGGTCTAGCAACTAAACCTCTAGTACTTCTAGCAATCGGCCTTGGTTTCGGTGCTCTATACTTCTTCACATTCTCTTTCGCAATCCGCGCTTTCAACCTGAAATCGCCTGGTCGTGAAGATGATGACGCTGCAGCGACTCCAGCTGGCGAAGCTCCAAAAGGCGACCTTGCACGTCAATACCTAAAAGCTCTAGGTGGTCACGAGAACCTAACTTCAATCGACGCTTGTATCACACGTCTACGTCTAACTCTTAAAGACCGCTCTGTTGCTGACGAAGCAGTTCTTAAGAAACTAGGTGCTAAAGGTGTTGTTAAGCTAGGTGAAAACAACCTACAAGTTATCCTAGGCCCTCTTGCTGAAATCGTAGCTGGCGAAATGAAAGCTATCGGTGCAGGTGAAGACCTATCTGATGTAAAACTTCCATAGTAAGGAAGTACTTAACTGAGCAGTAATTAGTACTCTCAAGTAAGTGTCAAATTGAAAGCCTCCCATCTGGGGGGCTTTTTTGTATCTGCATCTTGAGGACAAGTGAGAAGGTTCGTTCTATTCTTCATCGAATAGCAGAAATAATCGCAATTAACTGATGGTTCTTATTGTGCAAAGGCTAAGAATTGTGGATGATTAGCAACAATGATCTTTCTACCTAGGGTGAGCGCTAAAAGTGGCGTTTTGCTAGGAGAGGGAAGATAACTTTCTCTGACAATACTAAATACATAGAGGTGCTATAGATGAGTGAAGCTGAGGCTCGTCCATCGAATTTCATTCGCCAAATTATCGATAAAGATTTAGCGGATGGTACACACAGTAGCGTGCATACTCGTTTCCCGCCGGAGCCAAATGGCTACCTGCACATCGGTCACGCTAAATCTATTTGCTTGAATTTTGGTATTGCTCAGGACTACCAGGGACAATGTAATCTTCGTTTCGATGATACAAACCCTGAAAAAGAAGACGTTGAATACGTTGAGTCAATTAAGAATGATGTAAGCTGGTTAGGCTTCGAATGGTCTGGTGACATTTGTTACTCATCAAACTACTTCGATACGCTTTACGCTTATGCTGTGGAATTAATTAATAAAGGCTTAGCGTACGTTGACGAGCTAAGTCCTGAGCAGATCCGCGAATACCGTGGCACGCTAAAAGAGCCAGGTAAAGCAAGCCCATACCGCGACCGCAGCCCTGAAGAAAACCTAGCGCTATTCGAAAAAATGCGTGACGGTGGCTTTGAAGAAGGTAAAGCGTGTCTACGTGCTAAGATCGACATGAGCTCGTCATTCATGGTAATGCGTGATCCTGTTATCTACCGTGTTCGTTTTGCTCACCACCATCAGACAGGTGACAAATGGTGCATTTACCCAATGTACGATTTCACACACTGTATCTCTGATGCGCTGGAAGGTATTACGCACTCTATCTGTACTCTTGAATTCCAAGACAACCGTCGCTTGTACGACTGGGTTCTAGATAACATTACGATCGATTGCCAACCTCGTCAGTACGAGTTCAGCCGTCTGAATCTTGAATACACGGTGATGTCTAAGCGTAAGCTAAACCAACTTGTGGTTGAAAACCTAGTTCAAGGTTGGGATGACCCACGTATGCCTACTATTTCTGGTTTACGTCGTCGTGGCTTCACTTCTGCATCTATTCGTGAATTCTGTAAGCGTATCGGTGTGACTAAACAAGAGAACATGATTGAGTTCGGTTCACTTGAGTCTTGTATCCGCGATGACTTGAACGAAAATGCACCTCGTGCAATGGCTGTTCTAGATCCGGTTAAGATCGTGATTGAAAACTACGATGCAGACAAAGTAGAAACACTAACGGTTGCTAACCACCCGAACAAACCTGAAATGGGCACTCGTGAAGTACCGTTTACTCGTGAAGTTTGGATCGAACGTGATGACTTCCGTGAAGAAGCAAACAAGAAGTACAAGCGTTTGGTTCTAGGTAAAGAAGTTCGTCTACGTGGTGCTTACGTAATTAAAGCAGAGCGTATCGAGAAAGATGCAGAAGGCAATATTACAACTATCTTCTGTTCTTACGATGACGAAACGCTAGGTAAGAACCCAGCAGATGGCCGCAAAGTGAAGGGTGTTATCCACTGGGTATCTGCTGATAAAGCATTGCCAGCTGAGATTCGTCTATACGATCGTCTATTTACTGTGGCAAACCCTGCCGCTGCGGATGATTTTGCTGCAACGATCAACCCAGAGTCTCTGGTTAAGTTGAACGGTTTTGTTGAGCCTAGCCTAGCGGAAGCCGCTGCAGAGCAAGGTTTCCAATTTGAGCGTACAGGTTACTTCTGTGTTGATTCAAAAGACTCTAAAGCAGATGCGTTGGTATTCAACCGTACGGTTGGCCTACGTGATACTTGGGGTAAAGCTGAAGCATAATTGCTAACGCCAATAAGCTATTTAATAAAAACCGGCCTAGTGCCGGTTTTTTTGTGACTGTATATCCTGCTTATGGGGAGTAAAATTCGGTTGCTACTAATGTGGTATCAGATATCTTCAGGTCGAGAATTGGTGATTTCCCCAGTGCGGGAGTTGTACCAAAACACGTATTCCGCTCTGTCTGGGTTTCTGTGGTGACCCTCTGCGGTATAGATGTAGTAGCAAAGTGCTTGAGCGGTCTCTGAGCCACCCTCTTTAGTTAAAAAGGTTAGGTTTTGGCGGCGTGAGACAAAATCGAATCCATCAAAATTATCTCTATCTGTTGTGACGGTTAGATCGGTATGCATGATCGCGTCCCAAATAGCGACACACCCCTGATGACCTTTACCTATATTGTAGGGAGCGCCCATCGGAGAGTTTTTATCGACACCTAAAGGGTAGCCTTCATCATTCATATCCAATTGAGGGTTGCCGTTGGCATCTTCTCCAAAGCCAGGTAGGTCGTTCATTTCTGAATTACCGCCGCCATTCACAAGCCATTTGCTGTGAGCAAACGTAATCGCACTTTGAAACTGAGACTGAGCACCATTGAAAATAGCAATTCGGCTATCACTTTGCAGACTTAGAAAGCGCGGAAGTGCAACAACAGAAAGCACGGTTATGATCACAATCACAACCAGTAGCTCTATCAAGGTAAATGCTTTTATATGCGGTCGCTTTCTGTATGAGTCGTTCATGATAGCTACAAATAAAAAACGCTGACCGAAGTCAGCGTTTTTTTAATTTTTCGGTTTGTGCGCGTCTGGGTTACCTTTGCAATCACCCGTCATGCTTTTACCGTAAAGGTATAAACTGTGGTTCGTTAGCTGAACGTTGTAACGCTTCGCTATCTCTTTTTGTCTCTCTTCGATGATGTCATCAGAGAACTCGATAACTTCGCCACAATCTAGACATACTAGGTGATCGTGGTGGTGCTGTGTTGAAAGTTCGAATACAGACTTACCGCCTTCAAAATGGTGGCGAGTTACAATGCCAGCGTCATCGAATTGGTTTAATACTCGATAAACGGTCGCAAGCCCGATCTCTTCACCTAGGTCGATCAGCTTTTTATATAAATCTTCAGCACTAATATGTTGGCAGTCTGGTTGTTGTAATACTTCTAAAATTTTGAGCCTTGGGAGGGTCACTTTAAGACCAGCATCTTTTAGCGCTTGATTATTGTCTGACATATACTTTCCTGTTGATGATCTGCAGCAATTAACAGAATTCAATATTAATACCATTATAGTTTAGTCAGGCATAACAATAAACCACGAACTTCAAAGGGTTACTAATCAACATCACAATCTGTTTTGTAAATTGGAAGTATCTCACTTATAGTGGAGGTACGACCAGTCATGGTGGCGGGAATTCTAATATGAGCACGGAATGTTGTTATGAATAAGCAACTTGCAAAAATATACAAACCAAACATCGTAAAATTCGCTCTTAATATCTGGCCTCCATTTTGGGGAGCAGGGATAAAGATAGCCCATATTAGTTCGGATTTTAGGGTAGTAAAAACAGTGCTTAAGTTGCGCTGGTGGAACAAAAATGCCAATCGTACTCAGTATGGCGGTAGCATCTTTTCCCTCACAGATCCTGTTTACTCATTGATGTTAATGGGAATTTTAGGTGAAAGGTATTATGTGTGGGACAAAGAGGCGAGCATTAACTTCATCAAACCTGGTCAGTCAGATCTGTATGCAGACTTTGAAATAAGCCAAGGTCAGCTTGATGAGATTTACCGTCAGACTCAACTTGGTGAGAAGTGTTTTCCCGAGTTTATTATCTATGTCAAAGATAAACAGGGTAATGTGGTCTCAGAAATTCAGCGTACGCTTTATGTCAGAAAGAAGCCACAATTCAGAGATGATGACGAAGCACTAGAAGCAGAGTGCTAATTTAGACAAACAGAACTTATATAGACAAATAGAAAAAAACCTCCAATTAGGAGGTTTTTTCATATCTAGAGAGTTGTCACTAATTGTAACAATGGACAACTGCCAGAGAATTAGTCTTCAAGCTCTGCTAGGCACATCTCTTCGTGGATTTGTTTAACCCAGTTAGATACACGCTCATCAGTTAGCTCTGGTTGACGGTCTTCATCGATACATAGACCAACGAATTGGCTGTCATCGCCTTCAACTAGACCTTTCGATGCTTCGAACTCGTAGCCTTCAGTAGAAGTGTAACCTAGGATAGTACCGCCTTTCGCTTCAACGATGTCACGGATAGTACCCATAGCATCACAGAAGTATTCTGCGTAATCTTCTTGGTCACCACAACCAAAGATAGCAACAAGCTTAGTTGAGAAATCAATAGCTTCTAGCTCTGGGAAAAAGTCATCCCAATCACATTGTGCTTCGCCGTAGTACCACGTAGGGATACCAAGCAGCAGTAGATCGAAGTTATCGATATCTTCTTTGCTGCTTTTTGCAATGTCTTGAACGTGAACGAGCTGTTTGCTCAATTGCTTTTGAATCATCTTAGCAACAGCTTCAGTGTTACCTGTATCGCTACCAAAGAAGAGACCTACACTTGCCATAGAATCATTACCTTTCATTTTGTCTGTTGTCGGTGTAATAAAGTTCGGAGGGGAATCGTTAGATCCCGGTTCCTTCCCAGCTTAGTTGGATTATCCCTTTGGCGATAAAACCTGCACAGCCAAGGAAAAGTACTAACCACACAATGCGACGACCAAATGGAGGAACATTTCCTTGCTTGAGAACGTCCTTAATTGCCATACCGATTAAAAAGAAAATCGCGGCAAATAGGAGATCTAAACCAACAGATTCAATGATGTTCATGTAGTCGTAAAGCATGGGAACCTTATATACCAATTTTGCTTGGGCGCACTATATCACTGTTGCGAGATAAAGTTAATGTGCAGTGATTACTCAGCTCTCATTTATCTGCATGAAAAAGCGCACTTAAGCGATGAATTTTCGAATTGCTCTCAGCACTTCAGCTGGCTTTTCTGCGTGTAGCCAGTGGCCTGTATTCGCAATAACGTGTGCCTTTGCGTTAGAAAATTGCTGTTGGACCGCAGTTTGGTGCTCAGCCGTGAGATAGTCAGAATCCCCACCTTTTACTAGCAAGGTTTTGACTGAGGTTTTGTCGATCGGTTCCCAACCAATAATGTGTGCATAGTTGGCGAGCAGAGATGCGACGTTAAAGCGCCACTCCATAACGCCTTGTTCTGACTTAAACAGTGATTTTGTTAAGAACTGGCGAACACCGTCTATTTCGATATGTTTGGCGAGCACTTTAAGAGCTTCGGCACGAGATCCTGGCTGTTCTTCAATGACAGCTTGTAGGCCGGCGAATACGTTGTCGTGACGGCTTTGGGTGTAAGCGACCGGTGCCATGTCCAATACAATCAGTTTACGTAGCTCTAGGTGTTGGGTAAGCGCCATAGCAACTTTTCCGCCCATCGAGTGACCAATGACAGTGACGTCATTCAGCTCGAGATCTTTCAACAGTTGAGCGACATCTTGTGCCATCGCTTGGTAATTGTGAGTATCACTGTGGAAGGATTGTCCGTGGTTACGAAGATCGATACTCAGTACCTGATGATCGACTTTTAGATCCCTGGCCAGCAAGCCTAGGTTGTCCAGATTACCGAATAATCCATGGATCAAAACTATGGTGTGACCCTCACCTTCGATTTTATAGTTGAGCTGTACTGACATTTTTATCTTATTCATGGTGGGTTTGACGTAGAGTATCCGCGCGGATCTCGCTATAATCCCCCTGAGTTTAAACATTGAGATTGTGAAAAGCGAATGAAAACAATTGAGGTTGATGAGGACCTATACCGTTTTATTGCGGGTCAGACAGAACGTATTGGCGAAAGCGCTTCAGATATTCTGCGCCGCTTGTTACAGGTTGATAGCCAAGGCATGGCTCCGATCGAAGAGATCGTAGAGCCGAAAGGTATCGTTGTTAGCAAAGAGGTAGGCTTTACTCCAGAGAAGTTCGATGGCGTTAAAGAAATGCGCTCACTACTAATATCAGATGAGTTTGCGTCACTAAAGAAAGCCATTGATCGTTTCATGTTGGTGTTATCAACACTGCATAAAATCGACCCTGAAAGCTTTTCAGAAGCAACTCAAGTAAAAGGCCGTAAGCGTGTTTACTTTGCTGATAACGAAGCGACGTTGTTAGCAAACGGCAACACGACTAAGCCTAAAGCCATTCCACAAAGTCCTTTTTGGGTTATTACGAATAATAATACTAGCCGTAAAAGACAGATGGTTGAGCAGCTTATGAGCCGCATGAATTTCCAAGCAGAATTGATCGAAAAAGTAACAGGTTCAATTTAACGAAATCTGATTTAAACCTCATAATATCCATGGATAAGAAG
>NZ_MCYD01000669.1:0-6555 GCF_002876325.1 Vibrio sp. 10N.261.52.A1 | reverse complement strand
ACGTAAACGCAGTTGTTGTTTTTGCCCTAGGCCAAACGCTTTACCCATGGTTTCGGAGAAGCCACGTGCGGTGTGCACTGGCAGCATTGGTGTGTCACCAAACAAGCTCAATGGGTTGTACGGCAGTTTGTGAAGGTTAAACTTCTTACCCGCTGTCGCCTGTTGGAACTTATCGTCTACATAATCGGATTTGTAGTCGAAAATAAGCATCCCAATAGGTGCACCATTTACGTTATCTGCTTGGTTGCGGTAAAGCTGGGTGATCACCGACTTGGTAAACTGAGTTTTACCCGTACCCATGGTGCCGATAATACCGGTATTGGTATTCATGAATTTGGCAGTATTAGTTGGCTCCCAGTTCAGTGGTGCTTGTGTTAGCGCATTATGACCAAACAACACGTTTAAGTTGCTGTTAGACTCGACCTTCATAGGCTCAACTGCTGACACTACTTGCTCTTCAACAACCGGCAGCTCAGGCTGCACTGATTCTGTAGTTTCAACCTCATCAGACTCCACCACTACAGGCTGTGATTCAGCTTCAGCGAGTTTTTCTAATCGAGTTTCACCGTTCAGCACATACTCACTTGGCACGTGGCAAAGTTTCACTACATCTAACTCGTTCAACACTTCTTGCAACGGAGTTTCCACCAAGCCAGGAAGTAGCCCCATAGGTAGGTCGACTTTTAACACCCCTTCCATCATTTGGTAGTCAGGTTGTAAACAGCCAGCCCCTTCAAGGTGGCTAACCACAAAGCCTTCTGGGTAATCTGCAATTTGACCAAGTGAGTAGTCACCTCTTAGCCACTCTTCTTTGTTTGCCAGCAAAGTGTCGAAGTAATCATCAGCAAATACTTTGTATAAGCGATACTTATCAACTTGCATCAAAACTTGGCGCATGAACAAACCACGGTATAACTTGCTCGCTAAGTCTTTGCTTCCAAGTAAGTCTTGGCTTAAGTAACGTAATAACTCTTTTGATTGTTTAACGGCTTTGTTGTAATTCGGCACCGAACCCGTTTTCACTTCAACAGGTAGCAAGTACATGTCTTGGTCTTTGAAACCAACCAGCAATACATCGTCAGAAATTTCGCCTTTCTTGTAACCTTGAACGTTGCGGGAGAATTCGCTATCAGACATTTTCAGGCCAATATTACCCGATACGCGAATCATCTCGGCAACAGACAGCGGCACCCATGTAATGTCTGAATCATGCACTAGGCTAGTCACAAACTTGTATGCACCAATCACGCCTTTGCGCTCTTTATTGATGGTTGGCGCACAGGTCATCATTTTCAACAGCCAATCACCGTTGAACGCGTTGAACTCATTGATTTGGCCGCCATCTCCTTGCTTGATGACTTTCTCAAACAAACCGCGCTGTGCAGTAACGGTGATTGCATCGTAGCTAGAAGAACTGGTGTACTGATCTGAATAGTGAATCAATACTACATCTTCATTACTGTGGAAGAAGTCTAATGTCACTTTCGGATCAATAATGGTCGTCCAGATAGAGCTATCGTATGAACGTTCCAGTAAGCCTTTAAAGTCCTCACTGACTGCTAAGGCAACTGCATTTGCACCGTGATATTGAGTGTTCGCTTTGAGTGCTGGCTTTAATAAAGCACCAACATACTTCGCCATCATTAAGTGTGGGTGGTCTTGGTAGTCCGTACCTTTCAATCCAAAGCCCGTAAAGTACGAACCTGATTTACTTTCAGAAGCATCACCTGTTAGTAGGCCATCACAAGCAATGCCTGATGCCATGTCTTCTATCGCAATATCTGAACAATCAACCTTGTCATTATTACGGAAGAAAGAAAGGTGTGCGTATGACTGGCCATCTTTCTCTGCCTGAGCATTCGTGAACTTACTGTACGTTAGACGAGTACGAAGGATGTCGATAATAGTATCGGCAACCTCACGCACTTTACCTTTGTTGAGCTCTAACCACTCTTTTAGTTCATCGTAATTGGCTGTTTCTGCGAATCGGTCAAACGCATTGAACGCTAGCTTATCGTCATACAGGTTAATGTGAATCGATGCAGACTGCTCTTGATTGCTACGGATGTAATCCACCAGCCCCATAAACAGCTCTTCAGCACTGTCTTGGTTCACCGCATTAACGATAATGCTCTTCTCAGAGCCTGTGAACAGTTGGCTGAATGCAGTTTGGAACTCATCGATTTTCTCTTTTACCAGCTTACGGACGAATGTAAGAGAACTTTTCTCTTGAGGGACGCTCTTGATCCAAAACGCGTTCTCTTTCACCTGCTGGTTGTAGGAAAACTCATGTTTAGGATGGTAAACATATGGCAGCAAACCCTTTGGCGACAAGCGTTCAAAGGTGACATCAGGAAGCTGAGCAAAGCTCTTATCATCACGAATCGCACCTCTTAGATTGAGGTAATAAGCCAAAATCAGCGGATGGAAAGGCGAGTAGTATTCTTCGTCTTCAGATTGCACCAAACCGATTTTCAACGCTGATTTCTGTTCTTTTGTCAGCATGCTACCCGTTGGGATTGCTTCAAAATACGCTAAGCAAGCATCAACTGTATTTTGGACGAGTGTTGTATACTCATCGCCCCAAGATGCCAGTGATGGTGTGCTACGGCGTTGTTCTAGGTAATCAAAAAGCTCAACGTAAGAGGAGTGAATAGCATCATCAATCGCTTGCAGGTCATCGAGCTTAATTGCCCCAGAATCCGCAATAGACACGACCTTGTTGTTGATGAACTCTTCTTCCCAACGCAACAGTTTTAAACGGACACCTGGAACAACAAACTCACTGTTATCAATGCCGACTTTGCCTTTTTGAGAATAAAACTCACCGTTGTATTCATCTTTGAAAAGCTTGTGGTAACGACCTCTATTAAGCAGTAAGGGTAAACTCAATGAATCAGTCGCTACTGCACCTTCAACATTAAATTTGAGCTGGTTATCACCTGATTTAACAGCAAAATCTATTTCGTCAGCTTCATTAGCTAACGCTTCAAAATCCACAAAGGCATAATCTGTAGCATCGACAACCTGCTTGGCATCAAGCAGTGAATATGCGCTGCCTTCGTTGGCTCTGATTTGCAGTTTGTTCTCTTCCATGTTCAAGGTTAAACGCTGCTTCGCTGGTGCAGGCTCTACCAAGAAGATATTTTTGAATGGCTCAATATAGAACTCGCCTTTACGGACAACTAAACAACGGAAGTTATAAACCTCAGATTTGTTCTCACGCTTTAGAGCCAAGTTAAAGAACAGCGGTTCATGCTTGTACGTACCTTTCAAACTAGCTCGTGTTGTTTTCAGACCATTCAGTGTGGTAATCACTTCTTCATTATTCAGCGCTTTTGCTGGCTGAATTTTGAACTGGCTTTTATCGAGATTACTCGCACCTTGGAAGATCAGCTTCAGTTCAAACTCATTAACACCTTCATCTAACTCGATGATTAAGTGGCGATCACGCATGCCTGCTTTGGTCTCTGCACGATTACGAGCTGTGATGGTCATACCGTCGCTAGCCTGCTCTTCTTCGAGAACTAGCTGCTGCTGAGCATTGCGCTTTTTCTCTTGTAGGAATGCTTCGAGCTCAACATCTTTCCATGCATCCGTTTCTGAGAAGTTCTCTTTAATAAATTTCTCGCCAAATGATTTCAAGCGGTCTTGAAGCTGACCACCAAAGTGTTCAACTTCAAAAGAGAGCTCTTCGTAAAGTGCACGGTTGTCTTCTAGGCGTTTTTTAATTTGCTTAGGATTGCCGCTCATTTCAGCTACGAGTGGATCCTCAAACATGCCTAATTCATTGAAGCGTAAGTCACCGTCTTCAACGGCTTTGTATAGCGACTCGAAACCAAACATGGTTGCGCCATCTTCTAAAATGGCATCGAATTGATCATCAAGCAGACAGTTCGACACATCGCGCCCTTTGTCTTGCTGATCAATCAATCCTTTCATTGCGGCTTTGATCTTTGATGCGCTCCAAACCTGCCCCACTTGAGCCAAGTCTTCTGCAGAGTTTATCAAGGTATCAAGCAAGCTGTTATGGATTACAACTAGAGCGCAACCTTTTAAGTAACCAGATTGGCTCGCCACTTCGTCACGTAGATGTGAGATATAGTTTTCAGTGAAGCCTTCGAATTCTGCTGGGTTTTCGCTATGAATCACAGGTACGATTTTGCAGCCTGATAGTTCAATGAATGGCAACTTGATATCGTTAGTCGCATCAATGCTGTTTTCAGAATGAGCCGTCATCGCTTGATACAAGCGCATACTATTTTCATTGTCTGGCGACTTAAATTGATAACGGAAACCTGCCTTAATGTGTGTTTCAGCATCCGCTAAAAACTGCTCTACTAGAAAGGTCTCAAATTGTTTTACGGACATAAACTGCGTCTCCACTATCACTCATGCGCTCTACGTTACCAATGCGCTCATAGAATTTAATTAGTTCTTGTTCTGTTTGTTTATCAACGAAAATGCCACGTTGCTCAAAAGCTGTGATCAGTTCGTGGAAACGGAGTTTGTCCTTTTCTCCAACAACAAGGTTGGTCAATAAGATGATGTAGTCTTGGTTGAGCACTAATACTCGACCGCTGCGGCCTCGACTTTGAATAAAGTGAGACGCTAGGTACTTTTCTACTTCTGACACATACTTCTTGTTGATATTGAAACGTTCGCCGACGCTAAACTGTGCGGATGCGAGCTTCATTATGTTACCAAGCCAGTCGATCGCCAGTTCAGATTCATCTAGAGCTGTGTCTAGATTACGCTGTGACTTAAAGGCTCTGGCAAAGTTTTCTAGGTGTTCTTTTAGGTGCGTCGATTTCGACTCTTGAATACCCTTAGATATCTCCCACAGAGGTACTTTTATCGCGCTCTTATCTCCAACACCCGGCTGAAGCAGCTCAAGCATCGTCAGCATAGGGAATAGTCGAGTGGCTGACTCATTAAACAGCTTATAGCCATGATTCTTAATATGAGTACGCTCATTACTGGCACGCTCATGATCCATAATGAAATAGAGAGGCTTAGCCACTGGCTCTTGACCACTGCGCCAATCTGTTAGCGCTAAACTCAACTGCGCAGTGTATGCGAAACCATAAAAAGACAGGAACGACTCTATTTCACTAAGCAGATACTTAGGGCGACTTGCCAAGAATTTAAGGTCGTCACGGAATGCTTTCGAAAGATAAGGTAGATACGGTTTCTCGCTCGCTTGCAACGACGAGTCAGACTTCATTTTTCCACGAAGCGTAGAAAGCATTTCACGTTCAATAAAGTTTAATTTGGCATCAAACTCTTCTACACGCATGTTCTGAAGTAAATTGGTGTACAT
Source organism: Vibrio sp. 10N.261.52.A1 (assembly GCF_002876325.1). NCBI lineage: Bacteria > Pseudomonadati > Pseudomonadota > Gammaproteobacteria > Vibrionales > Vibrionaceae > Vibrio > Vibrio sp. 10N.261.52.A1. The sequence continues at coordinate 1,232 of NZ_MCYD01000669.1, read as the reverse complement.
AGAAGCAACACGTGAATCACCCGCTGCAAATTCACCTTTTTGTGCACGGAACAGAAGGAGTTCAGGGCTCACAGTAAAGATGTCTTTATTTTCAAAATACATCTCTTTTAACACTTGCCAAAACTCTTCTTCACCAAGCTTTTCTTCAAACGCGCTTTGGCAGTCGGCCACAAACTCGTCGTAGCTATAGCCTTCTACCTTTTTACGTAAAAGCCCACGCAAAACCAAACCGATGACAGCATCAAAATCAAAATCATTGCCTTTAGTTCGAATAGGTAAGTAGCTGGTTAGGCTGTTTTTATTCGGCACGCCTTCCGCAGTTTGTGGCAGCGATTGATTAAATGGTTGGGTGTAATTATCCATTGTCATTTTATAAGCCACTCACTTCAAAATATTCATCATCTTCATTCACGATCTTGTAGCGTTTGTCGTTTTTGAGAATAAACAGAGTATTCTTTTCGTTCGCTACCGTGATGATTTGCTCAATCACTTCATCCAAGAGAAGTACGGCGTTTTTGTCGTGCTTATTCGGACGGTACCCTTGGTTGATTTTTTCCAATAACTCCAACAAGTTAATACTTATCGGCATTGGCAGAAGCGAATGATCGTCGACTCGAATATGAGCGTTAAATGAGCCTATCTTGCTCACTGCTTGCGTTTTAATCGATGAAAAGTCAGGTTTCACTTCAAGTTCAGCCGCTGTTTTGAAGCCGTTGTATTCAGAGATAAAGAACTGGTCTTTATCAAGTGATGGCGAATTGCGGTTACAGTAGCGATGCACAGCTGAAATGAGAGTATCTTTATAGAACTTATTCAGCTCTTTCTTCTGCTTTCCTGAACCATCAAACTCACGGTGAAGCAGCCAGATGTTTGCGTATTGATGGACCAAAGAGTTATCAAAGTCTGCTTTCAGCTCATTGATGTAGCCATTCGCAAATTGCTCTTCGTCCTTCAACAGATAAACCATACGCAAGTATGAAGCTGCGGTGAGCACATCAAATACACCCTGTGCTTTCACTTGATCTTTAAGTTGTGTAAAGCCTTCATCTTCAATACCCAAACCAAACTGAAGAACAAACTCATCTACTTTTCGAGTGTGGATATTGCTTGGGTCAAAGCTTTGAATATGCTCTAAAAGCTCGTTATCTGAGCCAGAGAATAGATTGTCAAACAGGTAGTCATCGCCCGCTAAGATCTGGTAAACAAAGTCCAATAGCGCTCGCGCCGTTAGG
>NZ_MCYD01000668.1:1067-3763 GCF_002876325.1 Vibrio sp. 10N.261.52.A1 | reverse complement strand
CACTTAGGCAGCAGTGGGATATCGTTATGCACCAAGCTAGTGAAAGCGAAATTGTTATACGTCGCTTGTATCAAATTACTAATGAATATCGAAAAGGATTCGATAGTCAGATTGCCCAACTACTCGCTATGGGGCTCGAACGTTTTGATTTGGATATTGGTATCTTGTCAAAAGTGGACGGTAATACTTACCTTGTGGAGCACTGTGTCACACCTGAAGGCGTTGACCTGAAAAGTGGTGATATGTTCGATTACCGCTCAACTTATTGCGAGATCACATGCAGCTCGAGTGGACCTATCTGCATAGAGCACTGTGGTGAGCATAATACTTACGCGCGACACCCTGCTTATCAATCCTTCGGCTTAGAGTCTTATATCGGTATTCCTATCTTTGTCGATGATGAACTTTACGGCACGCTTAACTTTTCGAGTGGTAACCCTTACTACCGCGAGTTTAAAGAGTTTGATATCGATGTGATGAAGCTGATGGCCTCATGGATTGAAGTAGAGCTTGTTCGCAGGCAGCAAGAGAGAAAACTACAAGAGTTAAACGAAAGACTCGAGTATCAGGCGCTTTATGACCCACTGACGCATTTACCCAACAGACGCTTTTTATTTAAAACGTTAAACGCAGAAGTAAAGCAACTTAAGGGTTCTTTAGGCAAAGGAACGTTAGCGGTGGTTGATATTGATTTCTTTAAGTCAGTAAACGACGGCTATGGTCACCAAATGGGTGATGTTGTCCTGAAGAAAGTGGCCAATGTGTTGAGTAGTAATGCTCAAGAAGGAGAGTTTGTTGCTCGCTTTGGTGGCGAAGAGTTTGTGATTTGGTACCCGAGTACGCCGGTCAACACGGTTGAGGATAAGCTTGCGACGCTGCTTGAGGAAGTGAAGAAGATTACTCTAGATCGAAAGCCTATTACTATCTCTATTGGTGCTTGCCATTTCGAATTAAGTTCTGGTGAAACAAGGAATGAACGAATGTCGGCGTTAGACTCATTAATTAAAGTGGCCGATGAGTGTTTGTATGTTGCAAAAAAAAATGGACGAGATCAGTTCGTGTCTCGTCCATATTACCAATATTTAGATGCTTAATCTTGAAAGCTGAGAGCTTAACTAAACAGGTACGGGAATAGTTTGCGACGCTCTTCTGGCGTTAACGATTCAACTCGAGCGATGTTGGTATCTGGAATCGCTTCAGGGTTAGGGTAATGCTTCAACACCTTTTCCATGCTCGCTTCACGAATCAAATGGTAAACCGGATATGGAGAGCGGTTCGTCAGGTTTTCATCGTCTTCAGGATCCGCACCGCCAAAGCAGTAATCAGGATGGAAGGTCGCCACTTGGTAAACGCCTTCCCAATCTTGCTGCTTTATCAAAGCCTCTACCCAATCGATGAACATGTTGTAGTCGAAGAAATCTTGCAGCATGTTAGGAACAACCACCAGAGTCGTTTCTAGCTCAGCGACTGGTGTGTTATCCAACTCAACAAATTGAGTCATGATGTCTTCTAGCAATGCCTCTTCGGTTTCTGCTTCACTCACAAAGATCTTAATCTGCTTATTACGTTGTGGCTTTGCTGCAAATGGGCACAGGTTTAGGCCAATAACAACATCGTCTAACCATTGTTTTACTTGGTCATGGATGGTTTGAAGATCAGTGTTTTGAGTGTTCGACATAACAGGTTCCGAAATGAAATTTTGCGTAGGATATCAGAACGGTTGTTAATCAAAAGCACTAATTGTCTTGAAAATGCTGTTGTTTCTACGCTTCAGCGAGTTTAGATGTCGATACTTGAAGTTGTTTCAACTGGTAGACCCAAGCAAATATCGCGACATAGAAGACAGAGCCTCCTGCAATCACGCCATTCCAACCAAATAACTGCCAGCAGTATAAGAGTAAGAACCCGCCCAAACTGCCACCAATATAGTAGTGCACAAGGTAGAGTGCTGTTGCCGTCGCTTTGGCGCTTGGCGCTTTTTGACTGACCCAAGAGTAGGCTAGGGTATGCGAGAAGAAAGCCCCGCCACTTATCAGCAATAACCCTGCAAGCATGAAAGGAATCTCATCAACCGCAGATACCAGCATTCCTAGCAAGCTTATACACACACCTAACAGAATTCCGTTTAACGGGTCGAAACGTAGCGTCCATTTGTTAGACAGCTTCGAGCTGACGGTACCCGCTAGGTAGCAGAGAAAGATCAGTGATGCTAAGCCAACTGGAACGGAGTGAGGTTCTGACACCAATCTAAAGCCCATTACGGAATACAGGTTAACGAACAGAGCGAAGTTGGCTCCACCAATCAACATAGCAAGCCACAAGGTACGGTTGCGTAAATGCATCACAACTGAGCGATTATGATGAAAGAACAGCCCTTTTTGCGGATTGAAGTTTTGCTGGTCTGGTAGTCGATAGGCAATCAATAAAGCGCCTAATAGCGAACCCACAACAAAGATCAGCACGGTAGCGTGCCAATCGAAATAGTCTGTCAGCAAGCCGCCTAACACACGGCCAAAGATACCCCCTAATGAGTTGGCAGCAATATAGCCACCAATCGCGACTGCAAAGGCTTTGGGTGTTAACTCTTCGACCATATAGGCGACAGCGACACCTGCAAAAGCGGCGACCGCAATTCCCATCAATGCTCTAGCAATCACAAGTTGCAACAGCGTGGTGGTGAATGCCATGCCTAAACC
>NZ_MCYD01000668.1:0-353 GCF_002876325.1 Vibrio sp. 10N.261.52.A1 | reverse complement strand
ATGCCTAAACCAATTACTGGAATAGCAAAAAGGCTAAATAGGATGATAGGCTTTCGACCAAAGGACTCTGAAGCGATAGCCCACGGTACTAAGCTAATTGATAACCCAAGTGTGGTTGCAGCAAATAGCCAGTTGATTTGGGTTTCCGACACTTGGAAGTGCTGAGCCATGTGCGGCAAGATAGGTTGAAACACATAAAGATTACAGAAAATGATAAATGAACCAATCGCTAATGATTGAGTGATCCGTTTGTATTGAGTACTGCCTTTATCGAACATTTATCTTGTGCCTATGCGAGGAGTTAAGCTATTTGTGAACAAGTTATCAGCACAATGATGATTAAAGAAATATAT
>NZ_MCYD01000667.1:0-2248 GCF_002876325.1 Vibrio sp. 10N.261.52.A1 | reverse complement strand
GTGTATTTAATGGCTACGCAACATTTTAGTTAAGCTGTCGTCGCCAAATGGTGATAGCTAACTCAAGGAGGCCACAATTAGCGTTCGAGTTTTAAGCCTGAATATTGCTGGTGGCCTTTGTATCTTTCTTGCAGTTTTAGGGATTGTATTACCCGTTCTGCCAACCACTCCATTTCTTCTTCTTGCTAGCGCATGTTTCATGCGAAGCAATCCAAAAGTTCACAAATGGATGCATGAGCATAAAACGCTCGGTCCTCTGTTAGAAAACTGGTACCAACACGGCGCTGTCACCAAGCAAGTTAAAACGCGTGGCGTATTCTTTATCTTGTTGAGTTTTGCGTTATCTATCTACTTTGCTCCACTCATTTGGGTCAAGGCTTTCCTAATTTGTGTACTTGTTATTCTTCTCACATGGTTTATGCGACTTCCAACTCATGAGTTGGTTGCTGACAGCAAAGAAAATCACTACCATTAAGCCAGTGTGCCTGCTTGTATAGCGGGCGTTTATTATTTCAGCAATCAGAGTTATGACTCTCGTTGCAATGAATACCAATCGTACCTTTCCTTAATTTCAAGCGTTGATGTTTGATTCGTTAACCAGAGTTTGGAAAGCGGCCTAATGAAGTGCATAAGATTATGAACACAGAAAAAATCTCTCTGATCAAAGCAAGCATCAAAAGCATTCCTGATTACCCTAAAGCGGGTATTTTGTTCCGTGACGTAACAAGCTTGATGGAAGACCCAGCAGCTTACAAAGCGACTATCGAGTTGTTAGCGGAAACATACAAGGACATGGGCTTTACTAAGATCGTTGGTACTGAAGCTCGTGGTTTCCTATTCGGTGCGCCTTTAGCATTAGAGCTAGGTGTTGGCTTCATCCCTGTGCGTAAGCCGGGCAAACTGCCTCGTGAAACTGTGGCACAATCTTATGAGCTTGAGTACGGCACAGACACGTTAGAAATTCATACTGATGCTATCGTTGAAGGCGATAAAGTGCTGATGGTTGATGACCTACTAGCAACTGGCGGTACGATTGAAGCGACAACAAAGTTGATTCGTCAGCTTGGTGGTGTGGTAGAGCACGCTGCATTTGTAATTAATCTTCCAGAAATCGGTGGTGACAAGCGCTTAGAAGGCTTAGGTCTAGAAGTGTTTAGCATCTGCGAATTCGACGGCCACTAATCCTTTTCGGAATTATTCATGAGCTATCTTGCGTTAGCGCGAAAATGGCGACCAACCAAATTCAAAGAAGTGGTTGGTCAAGCCCATGTTTTAACAGCATTAGAGAATGCCCTTAGCCAAAATAGGTTGCACCATGCGTACCTATTTAGTGGAACTCGCGGTGTCGGTAAAACGACCATCGGCCGCTTGTTTGCTAAGGGACTTAATTGTGAAACAGGCATTACTTCAACCCCTTGTGGTGAATGTGCAACTTGTAAAGAGATCGATGAAGGTCGCTTTGTTGACCTGCTAGAGATCGATGCGGCATCACGTACCAAGGTAGAAGATACCCGCGAGCTTCTGGACAATGTGCAGTACAAACCTGCGCGTGGTCGCTTTAAGGTTTACCTTATCGATGAAGTACACATGCTTTCTAGGCACAGTTTCAACGCGCTTCTAAAGACGTTAGAAGAGCCGCCTGAGTATGTGAAATTCTTGCTTGCAACGACCGATCCACAAAAACTGCCAGTGACTATCTTGTCGCGTTGTCTGCAGTTCCATCTTAAGCCGATCAGCGTTGATAATATCCACGAGCAGCTTGACCATATTCTTGAACAAGAGAAGGTAACCTCTGAGTCTCGTGCGCTTGGAATGATTGCTCATGCTGCCGACGGTAGTATGCGTGATGCTTTGAGCCTGACAGACCAAGCTATCGCATTAGGCAACGGCAATGTCGTGACTGATACGGTTGCGCACATGCTTGGCACACTGGATACTGATCAAGCGATCCATCTACTTGAGGCTATTAGCAGTAAGCAGCCTCAAGAGGCGATGGCTTGTATCCAAAACCTTGCTGAGAATGGCGTAGAGTGGGATGGTTTACTGAATCAACTTGCTGTTCAACTTCATCGTCTCGCCATGTATCAAGCGTTGCCGTCTACCTTAGACAAAGCGCAGCCTGACGCAGAGAAGCTTGAACTGCTGAGTAAAGCGTTAAGCCCTCAAGATATTCAGCTTTATTACCAGATAGTGCTAAAAGGTCGTGAAGACTTACCGTTATCGCCAACCGCACGTGTTTGTATTGAGA
>NZ_MCYD01000666.1:0-1679 GCF_002876325.1 Vibrio sp. 10N.261.52.A1 | reverse complement strand
CGTTGCAGAAGGAACCATCCCCCTCTGGCAGGGTAGTTGTCACTGTTAAAATTTAACCAGTTTGGGCGATAAAGAGTAATTGTGTCTCGTATCTCAGTAGAAAGAAAAGAAGCTATATTGAAGAAGCTCTTACCTCCTTATTCGATGTCAGTAAAAGAAGTGTCGGAAGAGGAAGGAATTAGCACTGCGACCCTGTACCATTGGCGCCAGCAACTCAGACGTTCAGGAGCCGCCGTGCCAAATAGCAACACTTCATCAGAGCAGTGGTCTGCTCAAACTAAACTTGCCATTGTCGCTGAAACCTACTCAATGACAGAAAGTGAACTCAGCCAATATTGTCGTGAAAAAGGCCTTTTCCCAGAACAAATCCAAAGCTGGCGCCGCGAATGTATGCAAGGGTTTAAGTCGAGTAAAGAGCAGGAAGCTGAAGCAAAGAAGCAAGTTAAAGCTGACAAACTTCAAATCAAAGAGTTGAAGAAAGATTTACGACTCAAAGAAAAGGCGCTCGCTGAAACGGCCGCCCTCCTGGTACTAAGAAAAAAGCTGAGAGCCTTTTACGGGGAAGAGCCAGAGGACGAATAACCTCAACCGATGAAAGGCAGACCATAGTGACTCTAATTCTTGAAGCGAAGCAATGCGGATGCCGTTTAGAGCCAGCTTGCCATGAAGTTCAAATTGACTTGAGAACTTATCGTCGTTGGTATCAGCAAGGTGAAATACAAGCTGACAAAAGGCCAATATGCATTAGGCCTGAGCCTGCTAACAAGCTGTCGCAGGAAGAGCGTGATGCGATTATCGAGGTGTGTAACCGCTCTGAGTTCGCAAGCTTACCACCGACTCAAATCGTCCCGACACTGCTTGATAGAGGTGAGTATATCGCTTCTGAATCGAGCTATTATCGAATACTGGCAGCACAGGGGCAACTTCACAAACGAGGTCGTCAGCGGAGCAGACAGAAGCAAGCGAAGCCAACCAGTTACACAGCGACGGACTCGAACCAAGTCTATACGTGGGATATCACTTACTTACCTTCAAAGGTACGAGGCCAACATTATTACCTGTATGTCATCGAAGATATCTACAGCCGAAAAATCGTGGGTTATGAAGTGTATGAGCGTGAGTGCGGTGAGCTGGCGTCACAGCTTCTGCAACGGACGTTGATGCGAGAGCAGTGCTTCAATCAAGCGCTGGTTCTTCACTCGGATAACGGTGCGCCGATGAAGTCGTTGACGTTCAAAGCTAAGATGGAAGAGTTAGGTATTACCTCATCGTATAGCCGCCCAAGAGTCAGTGATGATAACCCGTATGTCGAGTCATTGTTCCGCACGGTAAAGTACATGCCAAGTTGGCCAGTAAAAGGCTTTGAAACGATCGACGGTAGTCGAAGTTGGGTTGAAGCCTTCGTACGCTGGTACAACACCGAGCACAAGCACAGTAAGCTAAATTACGTCACACCTTCAGAGCGTCACAATGGAAAAGATAAAGAGATCTTGAAGCGTCGTGTAGAGGTATTGCTTGCTGCAAAACAGCGAAAGCCTGAGCGGTGGTCTGGTGATATCAGGAACTGTGCGCCTGTTGGTGAGGTTCACCTGAATCCAGAAAGAGAAGCCGCTTAATAAATAAGCGAATGATGACAACTACCTTGAAAAACGCCGGGTAATGTAGAGGGAGGCCGTTGC
>NZ_MCYD01000665.1:0-7820 GCF_002876325.1 Vibrio sp. 10N.261.52.A1 | reverse complement strand
TACTTGAGCAGCTCACAGAAAGCACTCTGGCGAAGCAGAACTTGCAAGGCGTTCAGTTGAACATCCACGTTCAGGACAGCCAGCCAATCAAGAGCGGTTTCTCTGGCAACAACTCTTACTTCATGCAGATGCAAGCTCAACTGCAAGCAAAACCTGAAGCGGTTGCCGCATGTAACCTATTGAACGTTTCAACACGCTACTGTTTAACTGGCAGCGATGCGGCTGCAGTTAAAAAGAGCGACAAGAAATGGGCAAACGTAACCGTGCGTTCTGACCAATACAACGACTCTGTGACCATCAACGGTATTAAGTATGGCAGCACACCTATTGAGGTCGCGCTACCAAGTGGTCGTCATCAAGTAACTATCTCTAAACAAGGTTACGAGTCATACAACCGCACAGTTACCATCAACGGCAGCGACACTATCTGGGTTAAGCTTCTTCCTAGCAAAGAAAGCTAATTCCCTCAGTAGAAGATCGCTATACCGATTTCACAAAGCTGAATGAACACGCGCCATTTTGTTGATAGTTATAAACTGTTGATCGTTATAAACTTATACGGTCATGATAAACAATAACTGCAGACGAAATGGCGTTATCGTTTAGAATAGTCGATTAACCTAAATTACGATTGAAGTAGCCCATCATGCGCCAAGGTTTTCCCACTCTATTATTTGCACTTGCTCCCTGCTTAATGACACCTGCTGTTTTCGCTGAAGCAACACCACCAGCAATCACGGCCGCCTCTGTTACTGATCTTGAAAGTTCGCTTTTCGAAAAGCACGCCGAGTTAACGGCTATCGAAACGAAAGTCGCGGACAAACAAAATCAAGTCGATAACCAAGCACAGCAAACGGCACGTCTTGCTAAACTCTCTGTAGAAGCAGAACAAAAACTTGCAGCGGCCAAAGCAAGCCTAGAGCAAGATTATACGCGCATGATTGATGAGCCAGACTTCGATATCTCGACGGCTCAAAATCACTTCCAAGACGCATGGAAAACCGTGAAAGAAGGCAAACTTGCGGTTTCTGACTCAGAGCAGAAGCAGCAAGGTTTGGCTATGGAACTGGAAGCTATCCAAGCCGAGAAAAGAGCGACAGAAACAGCCATCGCGCAGCTAGAGCAAGACAAGCTAAGAGCAAGAGCCGATCGACTCAGAAACGAGATCACCCAAACACAAGAGCAGACGGTCAGCTTTACCAACCGCTGCAGCAGCGACATGACATTGGCGCAATGTTCTGATCAAACGGTAACACTAGCGCTTCAAAAAGCAGTAAAACAGTTCCAACATAGCCTCGTTGATAACACGACAGAATCGAAAACTGTCAAACAACACTTGGCATCGACATCACTGAATATCCACGTGCTACAACACAAGGTGACTTCCTCTGGTTTCTCAGAAGATAACCGATACAGAGCTGTGATTGCTGCGAATCTAGAAACTCGCCCGGATAAGAACACACCTTGCCGCCTACTTGGTATTCAATCGTATAACTGTTTCACGCAAACCGATCAACAAGCCAACGACCAACAAAAAGAGGTCGCTTGGGTCAACTTAGTGGTTCGCTCAAATCAGTACAACGACAAAGTGTTAATCAACGGCGTTAACTACGGCAGCACCCCTGTTGAAATCATGTTACCAACCGGCCCACACATGGTGACGATCGAGAAAGAAGGTTACCTTTCTTTCCACCAAGAGCTAAAAATAACTCGCGATCACAACCTAAGAGCGGTATTACAAGCCAAACAAAACACGTTAAACGTCGGTACCAAGTTTGCGGACCCGATGGAAGATAATACTCAGAGCCCTGAAATGATTGTGGTCGGCTCTGGTCGCTACCTGCTGGGTGAGAACAGTGCCAAGCAAGTGACAATAAAACAGCCATTTGCATTAGCCGCGACCCCGACACGTGTGCAAGATTTTAGAGCGTTCGTTAAGAGTACTGGCTATCAGACAGATGCTGAGCTAATGAACACCTGCGACACCTTCGCTAATGCCGAGATTACTTCAGTCTCCGACAATGACTGGCAAAAACCGGGCTTCAAGCAAGCTGACAACTCACCAGTAGTTTGTGTCAGTCAGAATGATGCGATAGCCTACACTCGTTGGTTATCTGAGAGCACTGGCTTCACGTATCGCCTTCCTACACCACAAGAGTGGGAGGCCGCAGCAAGAGCAGGTCAAGACACCAACTTCTGGTGGGGTAACGAATTCCGCACAGGTAAAGCGAATACAGGCTGGGCTGGTACACCTTGGTCAAACGTCAGTACGTCTCCTGTTAAATCATTCATGCCAACACCAACAGGCTTCTACGACATGGTCGGCAATGTATGGGAGTGGACAACCGTTCAAAAAGGCCTAGCCAAAGGTGGCGCGTGGAGCTTCTCTCCTGAAGAGGCCAAAGCATTTAACGAGCTATACGTTGCGCCTTCAACAGCAGCCAACTACCTCGGCTTTAGAGTGTTACGAGAGCTGTAAGCTCTCGATAGCTCACCCAGACTTTAAAATATTTACTCTAGGCTCTCATTTATCGCATTGAATCGTGTTTATAGGGGAATTCCCCCCTTATGTATAGGCACGCCTAGGAGTAAATTCGTCGATAGAGTAGTAAGTCACTCTGGGTATCTAACTGATGCCTCAGCTTAATTTACCTGACCCTCGTAAATTAAGCTGAAAATCTTCTACATGTCGACAAGGCATAACTTGTCTTTGGCCAGCCCCTCTTCAGGCTGGCTTTTTTTTGCCTATTGAACACGCAGTTCGCCGACCTATCATCCGTGAATCACGCAGTTATTCAGCACTTTGATTAACGAAAACTCACCCAGCCTTTTCTACACGTACTCCAACCTGTAATTGCCATTGCAGCGCAATAGTAAACTGATATCATTGCAACATCGCAACACACGAGAGAAAACTTTGCCAGAATCACTAAACCCCATACATCGTTCTTTATTCGAACAACTTCCAGGCTGCTGGGGCTGTAAAGATACTGACTCTGTTTTCGTATACGCAAACCTCGCTTACAACAAATTGATCGGTTTGAAGCCGGGCGAGAGTTGTACCGGCTTGACGGACTTCGATATGCCGAGCCAAACCATCGAATGCGCACAAGACTTTAGAGCGCAAGACAAGCATGTAATGGAAACGCGCTCGACGCTTAAAATCCTTGATATTCACCCCTACCCCGATGGACGCTGGCACGCCCATATCTTCACCAAAACGCCTTGGCTTGATGACAACGATAACGTACAAGGCACCATCTTCTATGGGCAAGAACTCACAGACACAGCGATTTTAGAAGTGGGTCACTGGGTGTGTCAGGCAACTTGCGCCAAAGACAATCAAGCATCAATCGCAGGCTCAACTCCGCGAGTGTCTAAACTGCAAAAGAAACTGACCTCACGTGAATCAGAAGTCCTATTTTTACTGCTTTTCGGTAAGAAGCCTCAATACATTGCATTGACGTTGAACATCTCAATCAAGACGGTCGAGGGGCATGTCGCTAGACTAAAGCAAAAGTTCGATGCACGTAGTAAGAGTCAGTTAATCGAGTATGCATTGGATTCAGGATTAGGCTCTGTGATTCCTGAAACCTTACTTAAGAAACAGATCTCAGTGGTTCTACACAGCGACTGATTAACGACTCCTAGCGCCCATAAAGATAAAAAGACAGACAAAAAAATACCGTTGATGTGGATGAACACAAGATCAACGGTATCTTCCTAATTTTACTGTCTTACTGCTGAGTCCAGCAGACTCAAACTATGGCGCTAGGCGATCAATGTCCCAGCTGTTGTCTTGGCGTGAGAACAAGAAGCGATCATGCAGGCGGTGCTCACCACCTTGCCAAAATTCAATGCTATCGACGCGCACTCGGAAGCCACCCCAGAAAGAAGGAACCGGAATCTCGCCTTTCGCAAACTTCTGTTTAAGCTCTAGATACTTGCCTTCTAAGATGCCACGTGCAGAGATACGGCTACTTTGCTTACTTGCGATAGCTGCCAATTGGCTCTCTTTTGGACGAGACGAGAAGTACTTCATGTTTTCCATCGCCGTCAGCTTTTCAGCCGTACCAGTAATATGAACTTGTCGCTCTAACGGATGCCAAGGGAAGTGCAAACTGATCTTGCTGTTGTGCTCAAGTTGCTGCGCTTTGCGGCTACCTAGGTTGGTGTAAAAAACGAAACCATCTTTATCAACATTCTTCAGCAAAACAATACGTTGGAATGGCTGTCCATTTTCATCAACCGTCGCCACTGTCATTGCCGTCGGATCCATCAACTTAGCTTCAATCGCTTGCTCTAACCAAAGGTTAAATTGGTCAATTGGGTCTGTGGCTAAGTCTTTACGTCTCAATCCACCCTGAGCGTATTCACGACGAATGTCTGTCAGTTCCATTTGGTTGCTCCTTTTAATTTTTTTGTGATTCTGCGCCGTAATCCTTTGAAACACAAGTCTAAGCCTTGGTTTTGTCTCATTGAAGGTGCTCTGTGTTAACGAGATCTCGGTACGCTAACCGTCATATTGATAGTCTATATGTAAACTGATTGTAACTTGAGTTTCTCGTGTCTAAAAAACTGTCTAACCTGATCACGCCTTTTGTATTTTTCTCATTGATACTGGGAACGGCAGGGCTAACTGCTACTCACTTTTTGGCAGGTCAATACCAAGAGCAAGTTGTCACACAACAACTCAATGAAGCGGCGAACAAAGCCAACCTCCAGATCGATTCTGAATTGGATAAGTTCAAACAAATACCTGACTTGCTCAGCCACGACCCGCGCTTGCTGTCTTACTTCGATGAGTCGCCACAGGCGGATAACATCTCCACAGCTGAACTCAACACCTTGTTATTCGAGTGGTCGGGGCAAAGCCAAGCCGATACCATCTATATCCACGATCCGAGCGGCACAGTGGTTGCGTCAAGTAACTATCGAAAGCCTCGAACTTTCGTTGGCGAAAACTTCGCGTTTCGCCCCTACTTTGCCTCTGCAATAAAAGGCCATAAAACCCAATATGTCGCACTCGGCGCTCGCTCTGATGTGCGAGGCTATTTCTTATCTTCACCACTTTATATCGACGATGACATCGTAGGCGTCATCACGGTGAAAGTAAGCTTAGAAAACCTAGAAAACATTCTAACTAGCGACGAATTTGAGATTGTGGTGCTTGATTCCAACCAAGTGGTATTTCTCTCTAGTCAGACACCTTGGCTTTATCACTCATTGCTACCATTAACGGATCAACAGCAGCAAGATATCGCAGCGCAACGCCAATACGGTCAAAACAAAATTTCGATCATTGATGCGTTTAACTCTTCGAGCCAAACAACCGATGCAAGCAAAGCGCTTACTGCAAACCAGTTATTTAAACTTGGAAATTTTAACCTTTACCCTGCCGCTACCAGTGACAACCAGTACCAAGTTGTGGCTATCAAGGACACAAGATCCGAACTGCTCAAGGTGCTGCAGCTCGACGTTATCTTCATTGTGATTTACAGCTTAGTCATGCTGATTGCTTGGTCGTGGCGCCAAACCTACCTCGCGAAAGTGGCACTTACTGAACTCAATCAGAACCTAGAGCAAACCGTAGATAAGCGAACTCAATATCTGAAGCAATCCAATCAACAACTTCAACAGACACTCTTTCAATATCAAGAGTCTCAAGTGAAGTTAAAACAGACAGAGCAAGAGCTAACGCAAACCGCTAAGTTAGCCGTACTGGGTGAGCTGTCAGCCAGTATTAATCATGAAATTAATCAACCACTTGCTGCGCTTAGAACCTATAGCGAAAACAGCGTCAAGCTGCTTGAGATGGGACGTTCAGACTTAGTAAAAAGTAATCTGGATAAAATGATCGTGCTAAACACCTCGATTACCGAGATCATTGCACGCCTTAAGGTATTTACGCGCAAGGTAACCAAGCAAGAACATCATGTGGCGAGCCTGCATCACGCGATCAACAACGCCACCAGCATTCTCAGCGCACTGATGATCAAACAAGGCATCACGCTCAAGTTAAGTACCGTGCCAGATGACATTAATATCGCGATTCACCCAACAGAGCTTGAGCAAGTGTTAGTTAACCTGATGCACAATGCGACTCAGGCACTTTCTCAGCAAGCCGCACTTCAAAACGACTTGGAAACTCAAGAAGGGAATCAACCAACCTTTCCTCAAATTGGCGTAGAGTGGCAGCTTAATAATGATGCTTGCCAACTGATCATTTGGGATAACGGGATTGGTATCGCCAGCGACAAACTGGAACAGTTATTCGACCCATTTTTTACTACTAAGCCTGAGGGGTTAGGGCTCGGACTTTCGATATCGAAGCGAATCATTGAAGCCTATCACGGCACGATCAGCGCAACTCAGCGCGAGCCTTCAGGCATGGTATTCTCTCTGAATATTCCACTGTACCAAGATAAAGGCTAACAGCCTGTTATTAAAAGCTTTCCCAACATTAAGGACTCAACACTTGCACTCTATGCCTAAACTCTACTTTGTCGATGATGAACCCGCGATTCGTGACTCGGTAGAACAAGCCATGCTCATTGAAGGTATCGATATAGTCTGCTTTCCGAATGCCATCGAGGCTCTCAAGCAGATTAACATCACGCAAGCAGGCATTGTGATCACCGATATTCACATGCCAGTGATGGATGGCATTCAATTTACACAGAAGCTGTTGAGTCAAAATCCGAATTTTCAAATCATTGTTCTTACTGGTCACGGTGACGTGCAAACCGCCGTTTCTGCGATGAAGTCCGGCGCTTATGATTTTCTTGAGAAACCGTTTGTTGTTGATGCGCTATTAACGGCAGTCAAAAAAGCAGCCGATAAACTCGCTTTGGTTGAGGAAAACAATCTACTCAGAAAAGAGCTTGCGATGCAAAATCAAGTGGGCCCAAAGCTGATTGGCCAGTCTCAATCAATGCAGGCATTACGCCGCGAATTGATCACCTTAGATTGCAAACAGAATCCACTGTTACTGTTTGTTGGCGACATAGGCACAGGCAAACGAATTACCGCGCAGTACACTCACGATTTACACAGCCATCCCACCGCTGAACTTTGTCCGATTGCTGCGTTTAATTTGCCAGGCAATGACGAAGCGACATTTCACCAATTTGTCTTACAGCTCTTTCACAAACATCAAGGCGGAACACTCTACATCCATGAAACAGAAGCATTAACTTCTGATCAATGGCAGTGGTTGGCGGCTTTAAAACCGATTCTGCTTCGAGAAAACTCATGTAAGAAAAATGCAACTTGTATCATTGTCGCAACTACAGTGGTTCCTACTACAATTACAAGTGAGCTGCGCCGATTTGACTTACTGCCTTTGGCGCAACGAACAGAGGATATTGGCTCTTTGTTCAAACACTTTGCTCGAGGTGCAGCAAGTCGTTATCAGTTGCCTCCGCCGGTAATCACAGAAAAAGAGATTCAACGCTTGATAGCCACTCACTGGGGCGAAAACATTCGCCAGCTTCGTCAACATGCCGAGCTGCGCGTGCTAACTCAGGTGAAGCAACCAGCACTCGACAATCAAGAGTCAGGTCAAGCAGACAGTCCAGAACAAGCGGATGACGGTTCGCTAGACGTCAATATTGAAGAACAACAACAGTCATTAAGCCAACGTACCGACAGCTTTGAACAAATCCTCTTGATAGAAGCACTGCATCGCCATCAAGGGCGCTTAAAAGACGTACAACAAGAGCTGCAAGTGTCGAGGAAAACCCTCTATGACAAGCTAAGAAAGCACCAACTCGACAAAACAGATTTCAAAAACAGATAAGAGTTAAAAAATATATAGA
>NZ_MCYD01000664.1:0-4549 GCF_002876325.1 Vibrio sp. 10N.261.52.A1 | reverse complement strand
AAAAATCACATCTAAAAAGAAAAATACACATTAAAAACAATAGACTAAAAACAGTTTAATGGTCGTATTTATTTGATTACTTTTTCAACCATCAGTTATTTTCATTAAGAATCTGGCGCTAAATTTGCCAATTCAAACCCACAAGAGTTGTCCGATTTTCAACAGGATTGGTAATAAGGCTCAAATTGATATTTTGCTGTTTAAAAAACAACCGAGCATAGTCGTAGATAGATGACGAATCAAAGCTGAGGATAAAAGTAGCAGGCAAAAAAAACGCCACTCAAAACTGAGTGGCGGTAGAATCTGTCAACCAAAAGGGTTGTAAGAGAATTCCAATATATAGGGGTGAACAAAACTGTTCGAGTTACATGCTTATGGTATTAGTAACCAAAGCTTGTAGGGTATGCAAAGTTGCTAGTGTAAACAGAGTTGTTAAGCCAGAACATTGCAGATGGTAAACCTTTCATAACTATCACCTTAATAAATCAATAAAAAACGAATTTGATTTCTCGGTTCCTTGGAGGCGATAAACGGACTCATCCTTTGAGCATTTACTCTTCACTTAAGAAGTTGGTTACAAATATACCTTAGAGAAAAAAGATTACAAGTATTTTTTGCCTCAGGTCACACTTTTGGCCGGTACGGGTTATTTTACAAACCTAATTTCGTAATAAAATTACAAAACAGACTTAAACAAACGTTTGCTTGCATCTTTAATAAGCATCAGAGCACTTATGCAAGATCAAATGAACAAGATGGCGTTCAAAATTTGAAGCATTTCAGGTTTAGAAGCGCTACTCGTCAAAACACTCTAATGGTATGCTGTCGGCATCAAAACAGACCTATATTTTAGGTTTTTGCTCTATGTTTATACCCATAGAAAGCCTAAATATATGGTTATCAAATAAAAAAGGAGTCATCCGTGTCTGAATTCCATTCTGAGATCAGTAAATTATCCCCTGCCCCTATTTGGCAGTTCTTCGATAAGATTTGCTCAATCCCACACCCTTCTAAGCATGAAGAAGAGCTTGCTCAATACATTATTGCTTGGGCGACAGAGCAAGGCCTAGATGTACGCCGTGATCCAACGGGCAACGTATTCATCAAAAAGCCTGCGACGCCGGGCATGGAAAACAAAAAAGGTGTTGTGCTACAAGCTCACATCGATATGGTTCCGCAAAAGAACGAAGATACGGTTCACGACTTCACTAAAGACCCAATCCAACCGTACATCGACGGCGAGTGGGTAACTGCAAAAGGCACTACACTTGGCGCAGATAACGGCATGGGCATGGCATCATGCTTAGCGGTTCTTGCATCAAACGAAATCAAGCACGGCCCTATCGAAGTACTACTAACAGTAGACGAAGAAGCAGGTATGACTGGTGCGTTCGGTCTTGAAGCGGGTTGGCTAGAAGGCGATATCCTTCTTAACACCGATTCAGAGCAAGAAGGCGAAGTGTACATGGGTTGTGCTGGCGGCATCGACGGCGCAATGACATTTGACATTGCTCGTACTGCAATCCCAGCAGATTTCGTGACTCGTAAGCTAACGCTTAAAGGTCTTAAAGGCGGTCACTCAGGTTGTGACATCCACACTGGCCGTGCGAATGCGAACAAACTGCTTGCACGCTTCCTAGCAGGTCACGCGAAAGAGCTAGACCTACGCATCGTAGAATTCAAAGGCGGCAGCCTACGTAACGCAATCCCTCGTGAAGGTTTCGTTACCGTTGCTGTTCCAGCGGCAAACCAAGAGAAACTGGCTTCTCTATACAACTACTACACAGAGCTACTTTCTACAGAGCTAGGTAAAGTAGAAGACAGCATCGTGACTTTCAACGAAGAAGCTTCAGTTGAAATGGGCGCACTTGCAGCTGCTGACCAAGCTCGCTTCATCGCAGCACTTAACGCAGCGCCAAACGGCGTAATTCGTATGAGTGATGAGATTGAAGGTGTTGTTGAGACATCTCTAAACGTGGGTGTTATCACGACAGAAGAGAACTCAATCACAGTACTTTGCCTAATCCGCTCTCTGATCGACTCTGGCCGTAGCCAAGTTGAGAGCATGCTTCACTCTGTAGCAGAGCTTGCTGGTGCGAGCATCGAATTCTCTGGCGCTTACCCAGGTTGGAAGCCAGACGCAGATTCAGAAATCATGCACATCTTCCGCGACATGTACGAAGGTATCTACGGTCACAAGCCAAACATCATGGTTATCCATGCTGGTCTTGAGTGTGGTCTATTCAAAGAACCTTACCCGAACATGGACATGGTTTCTTTCGGCCCGACTATCAAGTTCCCTCACTCTCCAGATGAGAAAGTGAAAATTGATACGGTTGAGCTATTCTGGAACCAAATGGTTGCGCTGCTAGAAGCAATCCCAGAAAAAGCATAATTCGAACCATTATGTTTTCGATAGATAGGATTTCGCGGTAAATACTACTCATCGACACGAAATAAAACAGGTACTCATTGAGTACCTGTTTTTGTATCTAAGCTTTGCGAACAGCTAAGATATTAAGCGCGTGAAGCTGCGTAGCTCTCTAGCTCATCAATTGAAGTTTGTGCAACCACTTCGCCATCGATGAAGTACGTCACCATCTCGCCATCACGAACACCGATTAGTGTCGCTCGCTCACCAGATTGGTAAGTGATGTCCATTTGGATAGTGTTTTCATCAATCTGCTGCATCTGACCTTTTTCGATCATGTTTACATTAGTGATTGGACCTACAGGCGCTTCCGTTAGAGACGGATCTAGCTGATGGTTGATATCAATGTAAGTATCCACCTTAGTATCAAAGATATGCGGCGCACCCGTTAGTGGGTTGCTACCAGTCCAGAACTCTAGTGAGTTGAATACTAGGTAATCCGCTGCAACCGTTAGACCGTATGCCGGTGCCAACAGTAAGTTTAAGCCACCACGCGCGTAACGGTTATCAACGGCTTTAAGGTTGAACTTCATTAGGTAACCCGTTACTGCGTTGCTACCAACACAGCCAGATAAAGCAACAGATACCACTGCAAGTGCTACAACTTTTGAAATTGTTTTTTTCATTTTCATCTCGATATTTGAAATTGGCCGCCAGAAAATGGCGATGGATAATAGCAAGTGCGAAAAACACAATTATCAGAGTTAAATCAATAAATTGTCAGAAAACCTTACAAATAAAAAGCGTATTCCAAAGGGGGCGCCATCCATGGAATACCGTTCCCGATACGCCTCCACAAAAAAGTTTTGTCGTTACCGTAAAACGATTGATTCGTACTAAAAATCAACGATTGCTACATTCCGTGTTAACGAATTATCACCATGTTGAGAACAACCTAAATGGCAAGACTAAAACCTAATCAACCATTCGAATTACTTGGTTCTACTGTTCAGCCAGGACAGCGAATGGAGATTGAACTGCAAGCAGCTCAGCTTTACACGCACTCTCCACTTTCAATCCCGATTGAAATCATTCACGGTCGCCAAGCAGGTCCAACACTGATGGTAAACGCAGCGATTCACGGTGATGAGTTAAATGGTGTTGAGATTGCACGCCAGCTCACCAATGCGATTGATCCTAAGAAATTGAAAGGGACATTGATTGTCGTGCCGATCGTTAACGTATTCGGCTTCATCCATAAGTCTCGTTACCTACCAGACCGTCGCGATCTAAACCGTTGCTTCCCAGGTAGTGAGAAAGGATCGCTAACATCGCGTATCGCTTACACTTTCTTCGAGAACGTGGCTAAGCACTGTGATTTCATTCTGGACCTACACACGGGTGCGATTCACCGTACGAACTTGCCACAAATTCGTGCGAACCTTTCGAACCCAGAAACCATGCGCATCGCAAAAGCGTTCGCGACACCGGTGATCATCGACTCACCTCTACGTGATGGTTCATTACGAAGCGAAGCGGAAAAGTTGGGTATTCCGGTACTAACGTACGAAGGTGGTGAGGCGCTGCGCTTTGATCACCTAGCGATTCGAGCAGGCTACCTTGGCATTCACCAAGTAATGAAAGAAATCGGCATGCTGCGCCCGAACCGCAAGAAGCTGCCAGAGCCAGTATTGAGCAAATCCACCAGCTGGATTCGAGCAGAATCAGACGGTATCTTGCGTAACATGGTAAGACTGGGTGAACAAGTTGAAGCAGGACAAACACTTGCTTACATCAGTTCTCCATTAGGTCACCAAGAGAGCCAAGTTATCACGACTAAAGGCGGTATCGTGATTGGCCAACAAACTCTACCTTTGGTGAACGAAGGTGATGCAGTATTCCACATCGCTTACTTCAAGCAAGACGATGAAGAAGTAGGACAAACCGTAGAAAGCTACATTGAAGAAGTAGCAGAGGACGATTGGTTAACTACGCTAAACAACTGATTAAGGCTTGAGAGAGCGATGTAAAAAGCAAGAAGCCAAAACCATCGCTCTTAAGCAAATAGCAACGAACTCCACAAACGAAAAAGCCCCAATATGAACTGACCCCCAATAGTTGGACACCAATTATTGGGGGTCTTTTTATGTCCAAATATAGCCGAGAGCTAAAATGTAT
>NZ_MCYD01000663.1:0-17565 GCF_002876325.1 Vibrio sp. 10N.261.52.A1 | reverse complement strand
CAGTACGGCATCTAATACAATTTGTTATAGCTATAGAATGCAAAAGGGGCTGATGAATCATCAGCCCCTTTTCTTTTGGTTCAGAATAGTATTTATAGCGGCTACTCTACTTATAACGAATACCGCGTTCAGCTTCTGGGTCTTCCATGGTTTTGAAACGCTTGTGTAGCCACATCCACTGCTCTGGTGCGCGTAAAATAATCTTCTCAAGATAGCTATTCATGTAAGCGGCAGCCGCTTTCTCATCTTTTTGCGGGTAGTTATCTTCGATGGACTCATCGGCCATGATTTCATATTTGCCGTTGTCGTTTCTAAAACCAGAGCCTGGAACAATCGCGCAGCGGCTGGTGTAAGCCAGAATACTAGTACCAGTAGTCGTACACGCATCAGGCACGGCGAAGAACGGTACAAACACTGACTTATTACGGCCGTAATCATGATCTGGAAGGTAGAAAAGGATCTCACCCTGACGCAAGATTCGGATCATGCGCTTCACATCTTTACGGTGAATTAGGCGGTTGCCGTTTTGGGTACGACCACGGTATTGAATGAACTCATAAGCAGGGTTGTTGTGTGGGCGATACACGCCTAGGCCAGGAATACCGAGCACAGCCATTGCTCGTGCGGTGATCTCCAAGTTCAAGGCATGCACACAGCAGAGAAGAACACCTTTGCCATTGGCTTTGTGCGTACGCAGCATTTGGGTGTCTTTATCTACTAAAATTCGCTTAAAGCGCCACGTCGGCCAGAACCAAGTAATGCCGGTTTCGATCAGCGCCATACCCGTATTCTTAAAGTTCTCGCTCACCATAGCCGCAACTTCATCTGCTGGCTTATCTGGGAAGGCGAGTTCTAAATTGCGAGTGGCGACTGCGACGCGTTTTTTACCATAACGAGCGCCCAAAGTGCCCAATGAACGGCCTAACAGTAATAACAGGCGGTAAGGGAGAACGTTAACGATAAGCGCCAACAGCCCAAAGCCGAACCATACTCCCCAATATTTAGGGTGAAGCAGTGCCAGCGTAAAAGGCGGCTTAGTAATAACGTGTTGTGAAGTGCTGCTTGTCGGAGAAGTTTTCGTCATAACCATCACTTAAAGTTGGATTGCTACTTAATCTGAGCGCTGAGTAGCGCCCAATAAGCATCGAAGTTTTCTGTCGGTTGATATTTGAAGTCAGAACGTACAAAGCGATTCAGGCTGCCTTCAACTTGGCCGAGCAATTGTGCCGCTAAGATTTTCTCATCAACAGGGAATGATTTCCCTTCACGAAGCTTTCTTTCTCGCAGAATTTGACGAAGTTGAGTCTCAATGCGTTCGAACAGTTGATTGATGCGGTCACGTAGGCGCTCGTTTTCAAACATTAGAGCATGGCCAGATAAAATTCGAGTCAGGCCTGGGTTACGTTCTGAGAAAACTAAGATCAGTTGCAGTACTAGGCGTATGCGCTCTAGCGTGTCTTTCTCTTCATCCAGAATGCGGTTGATTCGAGACATCAAGGCTTCTTCAATAAACTCGATAAGGCCTTCAAACATGCGAGCTTTGCTAGGGAAGTGGCGGTAAAGTGCTGCTTCAGAAACGCCAACTTGCTTGGCTAATTTTACCGTCGTGATACGAGAAGCACCTTCGGTCGATTCCAACATTTGTGCGAGAGCTTGTAGGATTTCTTCACGACGGTTTGATTTTCGAGTACCAGCCATCTATTTACTTCCTTTCCTAAAGATGAGGATTGAGTGAAGAAGGATTATAAACACCATTCAATTCTGTTTCCTAGTTTTGTAAGCCCTAGGTCAACAGAATCGAGAGGTGTCAGCAGATTGTCAGCTCAAAATTGTCTATTTATCCGACAATATTGCTCTAATCAGTGGGTTAGTAATGCTTTTCTAGCAGTTGTTGGATCTGTTCAAGGATCTGGAATCCAAGCGCACCTTTGCTATCTAATGGCAGAGACTTATCGCCACCTTTCCAATAAAGATGTAATTCGTTACTACTACTATTGAAGCCTTGGCCTTCGACAGATACATCATTAGCGCAAATCATATCGAGGTTCTTTCGCTCTAGCTTACCGCGGGAATATTTCTCTACATCTTGCGTTTCAGCCGCAAACCCCACTGTAAATGGACGGCCTTCAGTCATTGCCGCGACAGAAGCGACGATATCTGGGTTTTTCACCATTTGAATCGTCATGTCATCTTTGCCATCTACTTTTTTAAGTTTCTGGTCTGCAATGGTCTCAGGGCGGTAATCAGCAACCGCGGCACAACTGATGAAAACATCGTGTTGAGCGGCGCGATCAGTAACGGCATCAAACATCTGTTGAGCACTATCGACATCGACGCGAGTCACTTTGTCTGGAGTAGCTAGCGACACAGGGCCGCTCACTAAAGTGACCGTTGCGCCTTGTTTAGCTGCGGCTTCAGCTAACGCGTAGCCCATTTTTCCTGAGCTGTGGTTTGTGATGTAACGTACAGGGTCAATGGCTTCACGAGTTGGCCCTGCAGTAATAAGTACAGAGCGGCCAGCAAGTGGTTTAGGTTGGAAGAAGTCTTCACAGCGGTGCACAAGCTGCATTGGCTCTAACATGCGGCCCATGCCTACATCACCACACGCTTGTTCGCCAGCCGCTGGCCCCCAAATCTCACAACCACGACGTTTTAGCGTCGCGATGTTCTCTTGAGTGGCAGGGTGGCTATACATTTGTTGGTTCATTGCCGGTGATACCGCAACTGGTGCATCGGTCGCTAAAACTAAAGTGGTCAGTAGGTCGTTGCCCATGCCTGCAGTCATACGTGCAATAAGATCGGCAGTCGCCGGTGCTAACAATACTAAGTCAGCCCATTTTGCGAGTTCGATGTGACCCATTGAAGCTTCAGCAGCAGGATCAAGCAAACTATCAGACACTGGCCTTCCCGAGACCGCTTGCATAGTCAGTGGAGTGATGAACTCCTTAGCTGCATTGGTCATGACGACCTGCACTTGTGCCCCACGTTCAACCAAGCGTCGAGTTAGCTCGGCACATTTGTAAGCAGCGATACCACCACTAATACCAAGAAGAATTTTTTTCCCTGCTAGGCCTGGTTGGTCAGCGTTACTCAGTGGATTAACCTGTGTTTGCATGATTCTGTTCCTTAATTTTTCTGCGACTTACGATATCAGAACAAAGGATGAGTGCCTAGAAGCAGAACTTGAACAGACTTGATGCTCATCAAATTGGCGTTATCAAACTTATCAATTACACGTTTTTGTTAGTGACTCGGCTGGCTTTATCTCTATTAAAGGAACTCTGGATACTAGCTAGTTACGCTGAGGGGTTATGTTCATAAGCAATGGATTTGCTCTTCTATGCCGATAAATAAAATGCCAGCTGAATCAATGCCAAGAGAGAAACTACTTACTCGAGGGCCTGATTCTTTGAGTGATGCAGAGCTGCTAGCCATCTTTCTCCGAACGGGCACGCAAGGAATGAACGTTCTAGAGCTGGCAGATAAGCTGCTCAAGGACTTTGGCTCACTTAGACACCTGTTTTCAGCAACACAAGCTGAGTTTTGTACTCATAAAGGGATGGGGCAAGCGAAGTATGTTCAATTGCAAGCCGTACTGGAAATGACGCAGCGTTACCTCGCGGAGACCTTATCTCGAGGCGATGCTCTGACCAGCCCGAGCCATACTAAGCTTTATCTGTCGAGTATGTTGCGCGACCGCCAGCGAGAAGCCTTCTATATATTGTTTCTTGATAATCAAAATAGGGTAATAAAGGATGAAGTGATGTTTGAGGGGACGATTGATGCTGCATCGGTTTACCCCAGAGAGGTCGTTAAACGGGCACTTCATCATAATGCTGCCGCCCTCATATTGGCACATAATCACCCTTCGGGTATCGCAGAGCCGAGCCAAGCTGACAGGCGAATAACTCGCCGATTGACCGATGCCTTGGCGCTGGTGGACATTCGAATTCTCGACCATTTTGTTGTCGGAGACGGTGAAGTTGTCTCTTTTGCTGAGCGCGGATGGATTTGAATCACATTTTAGGTTGTTAACTACGTTAAATCTGCTATCATTCCGCCCACATTTTTAGACCTAAAATCAGCTCTGATTACTCAAGCAAGCTGCGCTGCACAAAAAAAGATCACGAAATCCGCAAAAAGGATCTGTTCGGGTCTTGAGCAATGCGTGTCAAGTTAGTATAATGCGCGACCTTTGATAGCCTTGTATGGATTTTCCATAACGGTTTTTACCTTCTATTTTAATTGATAGAGAGGTTCGGCCACCAAGGTTGATATCGAGCTGAAACGATTGGAGAAGACATTCATGTCCCGAGTATGCCAAGTAACTGGTAAGCGTCCAGTAACGGGTAACAACCGTTCACACGCACGCAATGCTACTAAGCGCCGTTTTCTGCCGAACCTACAAACTCATCGTTTCTGGGTAGAGAGCGAAAAACGTTTTGTTAAACTACGTCTAACTGCTAAAGGCATGCGTATCATTGATAAGAAAGGCATCGATGCTGTTCTTGTTGATATTCGTGCACGTGGCGAAAACGTTTAAGAGGAATTAAGCAATGGCTAAAGGCATTCGTGAGAAAATTCGTCTAGTATCTTCTGCAGGTACTGGTCACTTCTACACAACTGATAAGAACAAGCGTAACATGCCAGGCAAATTTGAGATCAAAAAGTTTGATCCAGTAGTTCGCCAACACGTTATGTACAAAGAAGCGAAAATCAAGTAATTGATGCTTTTTTGGCTCTTCTTCAGTAGAAGAAAGAATTGAAAAACCCAGCTTAATCGCTGGGTTTTTTTATGCCTACAATTTGGTGGCCTCACGTATCTTTTAATCTTCACAAGGCTCTAACCAGTGCAAATAGCAACATAGAAAGTATCGCCACTTTCACGATATACTGAAGACTCAATAGGTTAGATGGCAGAATCAGATGAGATATCGTGGACGTAGGTGGAACAACATACTCATGTTAAGCGTGATCGCTTTTATTGGGGTACTCAACCTTCCTACTTTGATCAAAGCGTATCTTATCGAGCCAGAACCTGAGCAACAGGTTAGTAGTCCTTACCCCTACCTGTTAAATCCTGGAGCCGAGCTTCAGGCGTTGCACTTCGCTAAGTGGTCATTGGTACTCGAAGATGGTCAGTGGAGCTATCAATTGAAAGGCTCCGCCCCAGCTCAAAGCATTAGCGCTAAAGAACGTGCTCAGCGTTGGCAGCAACTTGTTGGCACCAAGGTTGACTCGCAAACCTATACTGACCTTGCCTCTCAGCTCAGCACTCCGCATACCATAGAAGTGTGGTATCAAGACCAAGAAGAGCCGCAACGCATTACTTATTATCAGCTGCCTGAATTTTGGTTGTTAAAAAACTGGAATGATCAGTGGTTAGCGGTGTCTATTGAAGAGAGCTACCTGTTTCCAAGCCTTAGCCAAGACAATCCCTCAACATCGGACGATTAGATTATGCCTGAGTTACCCGAAGTCGAAGTAAGCCGCATGGGGATCTCGCCTCATTTAGTCGGCGAGACCATTAAGACACTGACCTTTCGTACGCCAAAGCTGCGTTGGGATATCCCACAAGAGCTTAAAAAGCTAGAAGGGCAGGTGATTCGTGCGATCTCGCGTCGTGCTAAGTACCTGTTAATAGAAACTGATACAGGTACTGCAATTGTTCATCTTGGAATGTCTGGATCACTGCGAGTATTAGATGCTGATTTCCCTGCAGCAAAGCACGATCATGTGGATCTAAAGCTGACTAACGGCAAGGTACTGCGCTATAACGATCCGCGTCGTTTTGGTGCTTGGTTGTGGTCAGCGCCTGATGAAGTCCACTCTGTGTTGCTTGGCTCTGGTCCTGAGCCGTTAACCGACGACTTTAATGCTGTCTACATCGCTGAGAAGGCAGAAAAGCGCAAAGTTGCGGTCAAGCAGTTCATCATGGACAACAAAGTGGTGGTTGGTGTCGGGAATATCTACGCTAATGAAGCTTTGTTCTCTGCAAAAATCCACCCGTTACGATCAGCAAACAAAGTGACCAAAGCCGAATGGATCTTATTAACCGATGAGATCAAGCAAGTACTCGCGACGGCTATCAAGCAAGGTGGTACTACGTTGAAAGATTTTTCTCAGGCTGACGGTAAACCAGGCTACTTCGCACAAGAGCTGCAAGTGTATGGTAAAGCAGGTGAAAAATGCCCAAGCTGCGAAGCGCTGATTCAAGAGCTAAAAATCGGACAACGTAATACGTTTTATTGCGAAGAGTGCCAAGTCTAGAAAATCTGAACTCGTGTTCACTTTTTATTGCTAGTCGATAGGCTAGCGAGTAGCTACAATTGTACTAATTATATGAATTGAGAATAGTAGAATGAAATATTTAGTAACTGGCGTTGCTGGTTTTATTGGCTCTGCAGTGTCAGAGCGACTATGTGCGGCAGGGCATGAGGTTATTGGTATCGATAACCTAAATGACTACTACGAAGTCTCTCTGAAACACGACCGCCTTAAGCGAATCGAACATGAAAACCTTACCTTTATCGAGCTTGATCTCGCTGAGAGAGAGGGTATCGCTGAGCTTTTCGCACAGCAAAAATTCGACCGCGTTATTCACTTAGCGGCACAAGCTGGCGTTCGTTACTCAATCGATAACCCAATGGCTTATGCTGACAGCAACCTTGTTGGCCACTTAGCTATTTTGGAAGGCTGCCGTCATAATAAGGTCGAGCATTTAGTTTATGCTTCATCAAGCTCGGTATATGGCTTGAACCAGAAAATGCCATTCCACACGGCAGACAGCGTTGACCACCCGATTTCATTGTACGCAGCGACTAAGAAATCGAATGAGCTAATGGCGCATACTTATTCCCATCTATACGATGTGCCGACAACAGGTCTACGTTTCTTTACGGTTTATGGCCCTTGGAGCCGCCCTGATATGGCGATGTTCAAGTTTGCGAATTTAATCGTAGCGGGCAAAGAGATCGATATTTATAACAACGGCGACATGATGCGTGACTTCACTTATATCGATGATATCGTTGAAGGTATTATTCGTGTGCAAGATCGCATTCCAGCAAAACAATCAGATTGGACGGTAGAACAAGGTTCACCAGCAACCAGCTCAGCACCATACCGAGTGTTCAACATTGGTCATGGTAGCCCAGTTAAATTGATGGATTACGTTGAAGCATTAGAAACGGCTTTAGGTATCGAAGCGAAGAAGAACTTCATGCCAATACAACCTGGTGACGTATACGCAACTTACGCAGATACTGAAGATCTATTTGAAGCAGTAGGTTATAAGCCTCAAGTTAAAATCCAAGAAGGCGCCAAAGCATTCGCGGATTGGTATAAAGCTTACTACTCACTGTAAACTCTAATCGCAGTCATAAAAAATAGCGCCCAATGAGCGCTATTTTTGTTTTTGGATACAGGATTATTTCACTGTTTTCAGTTTGATTTCATCTGCAACTTTCTGTGGCACAAACTGACTTATGTCCCCGCCGTGTATCGCGACTTCACGAACAATAGTTGAAGATAGGAAGGCGTACTCTTCTGAAGGGGTTAGAAACACGCTTTCAAGACCGGGTAGGAGCTTGCGGTACATACTAGTGAGACCGAACTCGTACTCAAAGTCCATGGTTGTTCTTAAGCCACGTACCAATACGTTGGCTTTCTGTTCTTTGGCAAAATCGACAAGCAAACCAGAAAAGCCTTCAACAGATACATTAGGTAAGTGAGACACAGCATCACGCAACAGCTCTACTCGTTCATCTAGCTTAAACATGGTCTTTTTGCTTGGGCTCGCGGCTACTCCCACCGTGATATGATCAAACATGCTAGCAGCACGGATGATAATATCGAGGTGACCATTGGTTACCGGATCGAAAGTACCTGGGTAGATAACGTGTGTGGTCATATTAGCTGTCCTTGCTTGGTGTTTTAATAGAGTTTAAGGCTTTGTCGAGAGTCTGCTTTACGATGTCGAGCGTGATGTCTTTCATTAAATCATCGCCTTTTGCTCGAGTTCCCCATGGAAGATCTTTAACCGGTTTCCCTTGTTGCGCCTCTACGTGCTGTTGATAAACACTGACCACAATATCAAGGTCATTGTAGGGCCCTGTTCTTCGTGGATCACTGTGTGCGTATAACCCGATGACAGGTGTAGACTGTGTCGTCGCTAGATGTGCTGGGCCGGTATCTGGTGCGATTACCACGGTCGCATGCTTGAGTACTGCGGTGAGCTGTTTTAGGTTAGTTTTACCAATTAAGTTGATAACTGGAGATTGGCATAGCGCCTCGATGTCTTTACCAAGGTTTACTTCTCGTGGAGCAGGAGAGCCACACAGTACCACTTGCATCCCTTTTTCTACTGCATAATCGGCAATAGCGGCATATCGTTCAGTTAACCAGTTACGTGAATCTTTGCTTGCAGCAGGAGAGATAACTAAGGTTTGTTTCCCAGCCATGGTGTCGATGGCTAGTTGTTCGTCTTCCGGCGTTAAAGGAATATCCCACAGGGGTTTATCGAAGGGTACACCAATGTAGCGAGCAAATTCGGCAAAGTTATCTAACACATGAAACTTATCTGAAATAGGCAGGTGGCGGTTAGTAAAGAGTGATTGCATTTCACGAGTACGGTTTTTGCCAAATCCTACCTTATACTTCGCCTTTATTCCCCAGGAAAGTACGCTGGCTCTGAGTGCGGCTTGCATGTGTAGCAGTGCATCAAATTTTCTATCTGACAATTGGCGCCAGAGTTCACGCATTCCTTTGAAGCCTTGTTTCTTATCGAAAACAACGACTTCAATACCTGGCAGGTCGCCGATCAGCATGGCTTCTATTTTTCCGGTTATCCAGGTAATTTTCGTTTCAGGCCACTGCTTCTGGATGGCTTGAACCACAGAAATAGCATGACAAACATCGCCAATCGCAGAGAGGCGAAGTATGCAAAGAGATTGAGGTGCAGTTGAGAACAGTGACATAAAGAGTCCGAAAAAGTGAATAACATCAGAATTATGCAGATACTCGCATTAGTTGTAAAATAGCAATGACGAAAAGCGACCCAAAGGCCTCATAGATGGAAACAATTAACACTAAGAACCAAACAATTTGGTATGACTCTGCACTTTTGGCTCAAGTGCCGGTGAGTGAGATGGTTCAGATCTTTGAGGCAGAATACTGGCAGCAACGTGAGGCTATTTCAGGGAGTGCACAGGGTCGTGGCACCACCTGGTTTATTCAACTTGATGGAATGCAAGCTGCGTTGCGTCACTATCGCCGTGGTGGGCTATTTGGCAAACTTGTTGAAGACCAATATCGATTTTCTGATTGGGAAAGCACGCGCTGCGCGATGGAGCTTAATGTTCTTAATGTATTAGCTACTGCAGGTGTGAATGTACCCAAGCCGATTGCCGCTCGGGCGACCAAAAGCGGACTATTTTATCGTGCAGATCTGATGTCGGAACGAATCCCCAATGCGAAAGATCTGGTTGATGTCTTGGTAGCTAATCCGATAGGTGCGGACATTTATCAAAAAATTGGTCAAGAGATACGTAAAATGCATGATGCTGGCGTTAATCACACTGATCTTAACATTCACAATATCCTGCTTGATGATTCACAAAAGGTGTGGATTATTGACTTTGACAAGTGTGGCCAGCAAGCGGGTGATGACTGGAAAGAAGGTAACTTGAATCGCTTAAAGCGCTCATTCCTAAAAGAAGTAAACAAGCGCCAGATTCAATGGCAAGAATCTGATTGGGAGCCGTTGTTAAAAGGCTACCAAAGCTAACTAAATGATTGCTAGTCAAGAACGTGCTGTAAGGTATTATCCAACGCCCCTCGATTCTGCTCAACCACTTGATAAGCGGCTAAGCCTTTATCTTTACGTAACTTAGGTTGTGTGAACAGCTCTGTTAGCTGGCCTACAATTTCATTGCTGTTTTGGCAAATAGTGACAGCTTGAGCTTCAAGCAGTTTGTCGGTGATCTCGCTAAAATTAAAGTAGCTAGGGCCATTTAGCAGAGGCAACTTTAGGGCTGCTGGCTCTAGCAAGTTATGCCCTCCAACTTTATCTCCAACAAGACTTCCGCCCATAAAACATACATCAGCGCCACCGAGCAGTACCAACATTTCTCCCATCGTATCAGCTATATAGACTTCAACATCAGATGTTAATGGTTGCTGACTCGTTCGAGTGACGGTGTTGAAGTTGTGCTGCTTAGCGAGCTCTGCCACTTGGTTAAATCGCTCTGGGTGGCGAGGCACGATGATGAGTAGCGCATTCGGATTGTTTTTTATAAGTTGCTTATGAGCATCTAAAACAACATCGTCTTCACCTTGGTGAGTGCTAGCTGCAATCCAGACATCGCGATCAAAGCCAAATTGCTCCCTTAATGCTTTGCCATTTTCAACTTGTTCAGCAGAGACTTCAATATCAAACTTGATAGAGCCCGTCACATGCACAGATGCTTTATCTAGGCCTAGCCTAACAAAACGCTCCGCATCACTAGGGTATTGGCAGAGTACCTGAGAAAGGTTATTAGCTAGAAGGTTAAACACGGGTTGGAATTTGGCGTAGCGTTGGCACGAACGTTCAGAAAGGCGAGCGTTGAGTACTGAAATAGGAATTCCAGCTTTCGCGACGCAATGCAACGTGTTTGGCCAAAGCTCTGTTTCCATAATCAACATCTGCTTTGGTTGTACTGATTTAAGGAAGCCTCGTACACACCAAGAAAAATCAATCGGCATGTAGCGATGTTCGACCAAATCACCCAGCTTGTTTATTTGCTCAGCACCTGTGCTGGTTGTCGTGGTAACGATGATGGCTTGATTTGGGGCTCGCTGCTTCAATTGCTTGATAATAGGTATCGCAGCAATAGATTCACCCACCGACACCGCATGAATCCAGATAGGGCTTTTACCTTGAACTTGTGGCGTGATACCGAAATGTTCTTTCCAGCGCTTGCCGAAACTTGGCTTTCCGGGTTTGCTCTTGTAAAGCCCATAGAGGAGCAGTGGAGAGGCCAATGACAATATAAGAGTGTATATAAGTCGTATAAGCATAAGAACAGTGACACCAGAGGGTAAAATCAGTAATCAGAAGAGTATTTTCTTCAATCTCGAAAGTAAAGAGCGTTATAATTAAATGCTTAGTGACACTCTCAAACGGAAATGGTGAACTCTATCTCATCGCTTATTCAAACCGATCAATCCTATCGTTTTTTGCTCTATGTCGAGCAAAACTACTCATTTGCTATCCTTCGTCCATTCTATAACTACGCGAAGCAACTTGGCCATGACGTAAAATGGTTGCTCGTTGGTGAGGATGCTTCTGAACATCTTTTATTAGAGCAAGAGCAGCGTGTGTCTTTGGCAGAAGCTGTCGCCTATAACCCTTCTGCTGTTTTAGTTCCCGGGGATCGCGTTCCTGCTTTCATTCCAGGGTTAAAGGTGCAAGTGTTTCACGGTTTGAATGAGAGTAAACGAGGGAACTTATATCCTGAGCGTGGTCTATTTGATTTGTATTGCACAGAAGGTCATGAAAGAAGCAACTCTTTGGAGCCACTCGCTAAGCAGCGTGGCTATTTTCAAGTCAAAGAGACCGGATGGTTGAAGCTAGATAGCTTGTTTAATTACCAGGCCAGTGACAAACATTTTGAAAGACCTCAAATTCTATTCGCTTCCACTTTTTCGCCAAGTTTATCCTGTGCTGAATTGGTTTATGAAGAGCTTAAGCGCCTAAGCAAACTGAGCCAGTGGCAATGGTTAGTCACATTGCATCCTAAAATGAAGCAAGAGACACGAGAAAAATACCAGGCGTTGGAAGGGGACAACCTTCTGTTCTTCGACAATGATCGAGTGATTGAAATGCAGCATCGTGCCGATGTGATGGTATGTGACAACTCATCGATCTTTCAGGAGTTTTTGTTGCTCAATAAGCCGGTTGTTACGGTAAATAACCGAGACCCTCAAGCGAGTTTCATCAATATTACCCAAGCAGAGCAGTTAGAATCCGCAATTCAACAAGCGATGCTACCGGATGAAGCAAGAGACAAAGCCATCGCTAATTATGGTCCGTCAATAACGCCATATTTGGACGGTCAATCCTCAGCGAGAGTTCTGAGTGCTATTACGGGTGTGCTAGAAAGCGGTTGGCAGGATAAAAAGCCAAAAAATTGGATTCGTAACTTTAAAATCCGTAAATCATTAAACTATTGGAAATTCTAGGGCTGAATAATGAGAAAACATACCCTGTCTGTCATTGTTATTACCAAGAATGAAGAAGACCGAATTGAAACTTGCCTAAAATCTGTGGTTGATATTGCCGATGAGCTAATTGTGTTAGACAGCGGATCAACGGACGCAACCGTTGAGATATGCCAAAAATACACAGACAACGTGACCATCACCGATTGGCCGGGCTTTGGTAAGCAAAAGCAAAGAGCACTAGATAAAGCGACATGTGATTGGGTGTTATCAATCGATGCGGATGAAGCTTTAGACCCTGAAATGAGCAATGCTCTTGTTGAGTTATTAAAACAAGATCAAATCAAACATACCGCTTATAAACTTCCTTGGGGAGTGACGCTCTATGGCACAACACTTAAGCATGGCCGTAGTGCTCGTGCTGTGTTGAGACTCTTCAAAAGAGAGGGCTCTCGATATACCTTGGATGAAGTGCACGAAACCGTTGTGCCGGAACAAGGAACGACGGGTACCCTGAAAGGATACTTACTCCACTACACCCATCGAGATTATGGGCACGGCTTAGATAAAGCAGCGCAATATGCTTGGCTTGGTTCTCAAAAATATCACCGTAAAGGTAAGAAATCACACGGCTTATTCCTTGCTCTACTACGAGCGATGTGGACGTTTTTCCTTGTGTACATTATCCGTCGTGGCTTTATGGATGGCAGTGTCGGTTTCATTATGGCTATGACTTACGCTCAGGTGAATTTCAATAAATATGTCGGTTTGTGGATTCTTGAAAATCGCTCAGAAGACAGTTCAACAGACCAAGCTAAATAGGGACCGAGAGATGAAGATTTTAGTTTGTGCATCTTACTTACATGCATGGAACAGTTTGCGTCCAGAAGCTGCGATTTTTATCGAGCTAGCTCGTCAAGGGCATCAAGTGACGATCATGACTCAGGGAGAATCTGAGCACGTATCGAAGCTAGAAGAGCACGGCATCCGAGTTGTTGATGGCTATCCTAAACGTAAAATTTGTTTTGATACCATTAAAAAGATCCGTCATGAGTTAAAAACGCACAATTACGACATCTGCTATGCTTTTAACTCTAAGACAATACCCAATGCAGCTTTTGCGTGTATTGGCTTTGACGTTAAGTTGGTTGTTTATCGAGGTACTACTGGCGGGCTATATCGACATGACCCAAGTGCTTACCTAACTCAGCTCCATCCTCGTGTAGATGGCATTGTATGTGTGTCTGAAGCAGTGCGACAGGATGTAGTGAAGCGCGTTTGGAAGAACAAAGATAACGTTGTTACCATATACAAAGGGCATGAATTGGATTGGTACAAGGTACCACCAACTGAGCGCTCTGAATTTGGTTTGAGTGAAGAGGATGTTGTTGCGATTACTGCAGCGCACGTCAGGCCAAGCAAAGGTATTTCCGTTTTGCTTGAAGCGACCAAATACATTTCGGCACCCAACTTCCATCTGATCTTAGCGGGTAGTGGTTATGAGCCTCACTTTGATGGGATAAAAGCGAGCCCTATGAGTGAACGAATTCATTACATTGGTCATCGAACTGACATTCCTTCGATCATGTGTATGGCAGACTTTCAAGTTCAACCATCGATCAGCGGAGAGGGGCTACCACGCACTATTGTGGAAGCAATGGCAAACGGCACAACCTCAGTCGTTACGACCACCGGCGGTGCCCCAGAACTCGTTGTGGATGGTGAAACGGGTTATATTGTCCCAACTGGTGACGCTAAAGCGTTGGGCGAGGCTATGGACAAGCTCGCACAAGACAAGGCCAAGTGCACAGCCATGAGTGAAGCGGCTAAGAAGCGCCTAGATGAAAGCTTTAGTTCACGAGTAACAGTGAAGAAACACCTGGAATTTTTTGAGAAGTTACTAGTCAGATAAAGTAGCTAGATATTAATTTTGAATTTAAGATTCTAAGTCACAAGACATAGAATAAGAAGAAATACATTAGAGTAGTTGAGTATGCTAAACAATAAAACAGTATTAATTACAGGTGGCACTGGCTCATTTGGTAAACAGTTTATTAAAACGATTTTAGACCGTTACCAGGACGTAAAGAAAATCATAATTTTCTCTCGTGATGAGCTAAAACAGTTTGAAATAAAACAACAATATCCGCTGAAAGATTTTCCTCAATTACGATTTTTTATCGGTGATGTACGTGATCGAAACCGTATGATCCAAGCATGTGAAGGTGTGGATGTCATAATTCACGCCGCTGCAATCAAACAAGTAGATACTGCGGAATATAATCCTACAGAATGTATCAGGACGAATGTAGACGGTGCTGAAAATGTGATAAATGCAGCCCTTCAATGTGGAGTCAAAGACGTTGTAGCACTTTCAACTGATAAAGCTTGTGCACCAATCAACTTGTACGGGGCAACAAAACTGGCTTCAGATAAGCTGTTTGCTGCTGCGAACAATATTAAAGGTTCAAAAGATATTCGTTTTAGTGTGGTTCGTTACGGCAATGTGATGGGCTCTCGTGGATCTGTTATTCCATTCTTCATGCAAAAGAAAGAAGAAGGTGTTTTACCGATTACCCATGAAGAGATGACTCGCTTTAATATCTCTCTTCAAGATGGTGTAAATATGGTGATGTACGCTCTTGAAAACCACTTAGGAGGGGAGATTTTTATCCCTAAAATTCCATCTTATAAGATTCTTGATATTGCCGAAGCTGTTGCACCCGGTGTACCAACAAAAGTGGTTGGTATCCGTCCTGGTGAGAAGTTGCATGAAGAGATGATTACCGACACAGACTCTCTCAATACAATTGATTTAGGTCGTTATTATGCGATTCTGCCTTCAGTTTCTTTTACTTATACAGAAACTGAATATATGGAACACCACAAAGCTGAGAAGGTGCCTTTTGGGTTTAAATACAACTCTGGGACCAATACTGAGTGGGAAACGATTGAAGGTTTACGTGAACTCATTAAAGAGCACGTTGATCCAAATTTTACAGTGTGAGATGAAAAGTGATTCCTTACGGTAAACAAGATATCAATCAGCAAGATATTGACAGTGTGTTAGACGTTTTAAAATCGGATTTTCTGACGCAGGGGCCTCAGGTTCCTGCGTTCGAGAGTGCGCTGATTGAACATACTGGCGCGAGCTATGCATTGGCAGTGAACAGTGCCACTTCGGCATTGCACATTGCCTGTCTCGCTTTAGGTTTAGGGCAAGGTGACTGGTTGTGGACATCTCCGGTGACTTTTGTGGCATCAGCAAACTGTGGTTTGTACTGTGGTGCAAAAGTCGACTTTGTCGACATTGACCCAGACACGTACAACATGTGTCCTAAACGTCTTGAAGAGAAGCTTATTAAAGCAAAAGTTGAAGGTAAGCTTCCAAAAGTTGTTGTGCCAGTGCATTTATGTGGACAGCCGTGTGATATGGCTTCCATAGGTAAGTTAGCCAAAGAGTATGGTTTCAGAGTCATTGAAGATGCATCACATGCGATTGGTGGCCGATATCAAGATCAGCCGATAGGAAATTGCGAATATTCAGACATTACGGTGTTTAGCTTTCACCCAGTAAAAATTGTCACAACTGCTGAAGGTGGTGCTGCGCTTACAAACAGTAAAGAGCTGGCTGACAAGATGGCACTATTGCGTAGTCACGGTATTACGCGAGATCTGGAGTTGATGCGAGGCGAGTCTCATGGTGGTTGGTATTACCAACAAGTAGACTTAGGCTTTAATTATCGAATGACAGAATTACAAGCTGCATTAGGTGTAAGTCAGATGCAGCGTCTCGATGATTTTGTCGTTGCACGCCATGTGTTGTCTGAGCGATACAACCAACTGTTGTCAAATCTACCGCTGGTACTACCTTATCAGTTAGAGAATACGTATTCGGGCTTGCACCTTTTTGTTATTCGATTGAAATTGAATGAAATATCGTTGACTCATAAACAAGTGTTTGATGCGTTAAGAGAAAACGGTATTGGTGTAAATTTACACTACATACCTGTTCATACCCAGCCATATTATCAGGCAATGGGCTATTCTGAAGGCGATTTCCCAGAATCTGAGAGTTATTATCAGGAAGCTATTTCCCTCCCTATGTTCCACGGTATGACTGAAGAGCAACAAGATACAGTGGTTCGTGTTATTACCGATGTTTTGAATAAAGAGTAAACAGGTTAAAAAATGAAAAAAATCAAATATTGTACTAGCTGTATGTATCCAGAGACGAAGCCTGATTTATGGTTTAATGAGGAAGGCAAGTGCAGTGCTTGCATTAACTTTGAAGAACGTAAAGAAATTGATTGGGAAGAGCGTAAAAACGAGTTTGAAGCTATTACGAACAAGTACAAATCTATTGATGGTTCAAACTATGATTGTATTATTCCGGTCAGTGGCGGTAAAGACAGTACTTATCAAGTAATTCGCGTATTACAAGCTGGTTTGAATCCATTATGTGTAACTGCGGAAACTGATTCTTTATCGGACATTGGTCGTCGCAACCTTGAAAACCTAAAGCGATTGGGAGTAGATCATGTCAACGTGACAACAAACCCTAAAATTCGTCGTAAGCTTTCTCGTTTAGCTTTGCGCGAGGTGGGAGATATTCAATGGGCAGAACACGTTACGATCTTTACTATTCCTATTCAGGTGGCTGTAGAGAAAAATATCCCTTTAATTATTTGGGGTGAGAACTCACAGCACGAATATGGTGGTCCAGCGGCTGCAGCTGAGAACAACGTCTTAGATCGTCGTTGGCTTGAAGAGTTTGGTGGCATGCTTGGTATGCGCATTACAGATTTAATTGGTCAGGATGGCATCACTCGACGCGATCTTATTCCTTACTTCTATCCTTCTGATGAAGACCTAAAGCGAGTGGGTGTGACGGGTATTTTCTTAGGCTATTATTTCCCTTGGGATGGTTACAATAATACCTTGGTGGCTCAAGCGCACGGTTTTGAAAGTTACCCAACACCAACAGAAGGTAGCTTTGTAAACTACGAGAATTTAGATAACTACTATCACCGAGTACACGATTATTTCAAGTATATTAAGTATGGCTTTGGTCGTGCAACTGACCAAGCGAATAACCATATTCGACGAGGTCGACTTGACCGTAGAGACATAGTTGAGTTTCTAAAAGAAAATGATGGTAACTATCCTAATGTTTACTTAGGTCGCTCTCTTGAAAGTGTTTTGGATGAAATCGATATGTCGAAAGAAGAATTCGATGAAATTTGTGATCGATTTACGAACAAAAAACTATTTAAAACAGATCGTAAAGGTAACTTAGTGAGAGATGCTAAAGGTAACCTTATTAAATTGAACTACGATAATTAATTTACGGTTCTAACT
>NZ_MCYD01000662.1:0-5008 GCF_002876325.1 Vibrio sp. 10N.261.52.A1 | reverse complement strand
TTGATCTTGCCATCTTTGATTTCAAGGATACGCGTTGCTAGAGAGTCTACGAATACACGGTCGTGAGATACGAAGAACAATGTGCCTTTGTAGTTCTCAAGAGCCAAGTTAAGCGCTTCGATAGATTCCATATCCATGTGGTTAGTTGGTTCATCCATAAGTAGGATGTTTGGCTTGTGCATCATGATCTTACCAAGAAGCATACGACCTTGCTCACCACCAGAAATTACCTTAACTGATTTCTTAATGTCGTCTTGACCAAATAGCATACGACCTAGGAAGCCACGAACCACCTGCTCGTCTTCACCTTCTTGACGCCATTGGCTCATCCAATCGAACAGGTTCATGTCTTGTTCGAAGTCATGTGCGTGGTCTTGAGCGTAGTAACCGATGTTTGAGTTTTCAGACCACTTGTACTCACCTGTACGAGCTTCAAGTTCGCCAGCTAATGTGTTCAGTAGTGTTGTTTTACCCACACCGTTCTCACCGATGATCGCAACGCGCTCACCTACTTCGAAGATCGCATCGAACTTGTTGAAT
This sequence comes from Vibrio sp. 10N.261.52.A1, assembly GCF_002876325.1. Lineage (NCBI taxonomy): Bacteria > Pseudomonadati > Pseudomonadota > Gammaproteobacteria > Vibrionales > Vibrionaceae > Vibrio > Vibrio sp. 10N.261.52.A1. The sequence goes on along the minus strand of NZ_MCYD01000662.1, from coordinate 4,468 downwards.
AGGTCTTCTTCGAAGCCTTGAGATAGGTTTTCAACCACAAGTGCGTTACGGAATAGCTCTTTAGACTGTTCAAAACGAATGAATGGGTTTTGACGGCTAGAAGCTTTCACTTCTTCAAGCTGAATCTTATCGATTTGCTTAGCACGAGACGTTGCTTGCTTCGCTTTAGATGCGTTAGCAGAGAAACGAGAAACGAACGTTTGAAGTTCAGCAATTTGTGCTTTCTTCTTAGCATTATCAGACAGTAGACGTTCACGCGCTTGGGTCGCAGCCGTCATGTACTCATCGTAGTTACCCGGGAATAGGCGCAGTTCACCGTAATCAAGGTCAGCCATGTGCGTACAAACAGAGTTTAGGAAGTGACGGTCGTGCGAAATGATGATCATTGTGCAGTTACGTTGGTTTAGCGTATCTTCCAACCACTTGATGGTATCCATGTCCAGGTTGTTCGTTGGTTCGTCAAGAAGCATGATGTGCGGGTCTGCGAACAGAACTTGTGCTAGAAGCACACGAAGTTTCCAACCAGGTGCTACTTCGCTCATTAGGCCGAAGTGAAGTGCTTCTTCGATACCTACAGCAAGAAGAAGCTCACCCGCTTTCGCTTCTGCAATGTAACCGTCCATTTCAGCGAACTGAACTTCAAGATCAGCTACCTTCATGCCGTCTTCTTCGCTCATTTCTGGCAAAGAATAGATGCGGTCACGCTCTTGCTTAATAGTCCAAAGCTCTTTGTGACCCATAATAACTGTGTCGATTACCGAGAATTCTTCGTAAGCGAATTGGTCTTGGTTCAGTTTTGCAACGCGCTCGTTTGGATCGTAGCTTACGTTACCAGCACTCGGCTCAAGTTCACCAGATAGGATCTTCATGAACGTCGATTTACCACAGCCATTCGCGCCGATTAAACCGTAACGGTTACCTTCGCCGAACTTAACTGAAATATTTTCGAAAAGTGGCTTAGCGCCGAATTGTTGGGTGATATTTGCTGTGGAGATCAATGCCTTTACCTTTTTAATGTGAAAAACGCCGCAACGTTACTTGTTCAGGGCTTTAACTGCAAGTATTGATTGCAATTACCCGCTAATAAGTGAGCGATAACCTAGCTAAATCATAGTTTGAGATAACTCACATTTTTGATTTCTATTTATATAGCGATAAATAGCTAAACTGTGCAACATATAAAGTGTTGAGCCACTGAGTAAAATCCGCCTTATATAAAGACATATCTCTTATAAATAATTTAATATATCGCATAACAACCCGTTACAACCAAAGCTTCTTTATATAGCTATTCACAACACCCTCTAATGCACAAATACTAGTCTAACGCCTGACAGTTTCATGACAAAACACCAAGATTCGGGGATAAAGTACTCGCCCTCATTAATGCATGAGATTTCACAAAGCTCGATTATCTAACTATAGTAATCCTAACCTCATAATTCTAAGAGACTTTTATGCGTTCATTACCGCGCTTCTTATTCCTCATATTAGCAATGCTCTCATGGCCGAGTCATGCCAACTTGGAATATGACTTACAATCACAACCTCAGGTCTCTGACATTGCCCAAGATCTGACTAATCGTATCGATGAGCTTCCCGACCCTCTTTTTATGGAGGCGTCAGATAAGCGCAAGGTAAATCTGTTGCTCGCTGAAGTGCTGCGTGTTCAGAATCAGCAAATCGCAACGTTCGATAAACGACTCAAGGCGTATCGAGAAAACAGCGAGCCAAAACAGTGGTTCGATGTAGAGTCTAGCTACGTCACGTTGAACAGTTTGAATGTGAGCAAGCAGCACTTATTGGAGCAAAGCACCACAAGTAACAGGGAGCGCTTGACCGGTTTTGGCCCATACGGTGTTACCCAGTTCAAGCAAGAGTGGGAACTGACAAAGCTAAACGTCGAATACTTGGTGTATTTCCAAATACGCAGCTTCAAAGCGCTTATTAAAGACATCTTCATTTCCCCGGTGCCTGTGATTGGTGCAGCGTTAAAAGTGCTGTTCATCTATTTTGCGCTGGTGTGGTGGTTAGCGAACAGTAAAAGGTTGATCGAACTGTTTCGCGTTAACCTGCTTGAAGCGAAACCAAACCCTCCATTCCTGATTCGTTTAATTTGGTATGTGAGCCGTGCGGATAGAGCCATTGCTTGGTTAATTGCTATCACCCTGTCTCTGCGTGTGCTATCAAGTATCCCTAGCCTGCAACATCTGATATTCCTTGAGATCTTCACGTGGTGGATTTTAGGTGGCTCTATCGCAATCAGCTTCATTCTTGAGTTTGCATACCGCATGGGACGTACCTCAAACAAAGAAGTCATTGCCCTACGCCTTTCAACGATTAGACGTTATGTGTGGAGCTTCATCGTTGCTGGTGTGATTCTTCAGATCTCCAGTATTACACTAGGTAAAGGCACCATCTACAGTTGGATTTACAGCGTTCTATTCTTCTGGTTTGTGTTGGTGACCATTTCGGTCCTTCGTTTATGGAGAGCTAAGGTATTCAATAGCCTAGAGCATATCGCTGACCGTCCAGTGTGGGTTAATTGGGCTGTGAATCGCCAAGATACCTTCTTACTTAATATCCTCGCGACTGCGCTTGGTATTGCTTGGTTGAGTGTGTATCACTTTCAGCATCGCATCATGTCGCTGCTTTCTAACTACACAGTATTCAGTCAAGCACTGGCTTATCTGTTTAGGATTGAAGTCGCTAAGCAGTCTGATCTCGATAAGAACCAGAAAAACTTAGTGCGTATCAAAGGTGACCAAACCTACGAATATATTCTGCCTGGCTCTATCGACAGCGAGCTTATTGACTATGCAGGTGACGAAGTTAAACAACTTTCTCGCTATTTAATGTCTGATAGCCCGGCGATTTGTATCGTCTCTGGTGAACGTGGTGTGGGTGCCACAACGCTGCTGTATACGCTGCTGCACAAAGTATCGAATGCAGAGCCAATTTACGTTAGCTGCCCTTATGCGGGTTACCAAGAATTACTGTGTCACCTAGCTGTAAGCATTGGCTTGGAAGAAGACGCAACTGAGATTCAAATCTTGGCGCATCTTCGTAAGAGCGAGACGACTTATCTTATTGCAATTGATAATGCCCAGCGCCTAGTTAAACCAATGGTTGGTGGTCTTTCAGATCTGATTCGATTGACTAACTTACTGCGTCGTTCGAAGAAGAACCACAGAATCGTGATGTCGATTGCTAAGTCTAGCTGGCGATTTGTCGATCGAGCTCGTGGCGAGCGTCTGTTATTTGATTTGGTTTGCTTCCTTCCGCGTTGGACAGAGAAACAAGTTGGTGAGTTGCTTACTAGCCGTATCAATACCGAGCTTGAGAAGCCATTATCATTTGATGGTTTAGTGGTACCAAAGCAGTGGGATCAAGATGACATGAGCGAAGAAGAACGCGCACGCCAAGGTTTCTATCGTATCTTGTGGCACTACTCAGATGGTAACCCGACCGTTGCACTGCGCTTCTTCCGTCTCTCTTTGAACAGAAACAAAGAGACAGACCAAGCGGTAGTAAGGCTGTTCCATGTTCCAGAAGCGCAAGAACTAGAGAACATGCCAAAACCTATGCTGGCGGTCCTTCGCTCTATCGTTCAGTTAGAAATTGCGTCTACCGAGGTGCTATCAGAATGTACTCAGCTAAGTATTGCCGAAATCACTGGTATTCTTCGCTACTTTGAGAGCCGTGGTTACATTGGTTGGAATGAAGATAAGGCAAGAATCTCTGATCACTGGTTCCGTCACATTACTAACGTTCTCGACCGTCAACATTTATTGGTGAAGTAAAATGAAGAAGTTATTTGTCCTATTACTTGTTGGCTTTGCGATGGCGGTAAGTTTCCCGACTTACGCGACAGAAGAGTTAGCCAATGTAGAAAACATTTCTAAGATTGCGAGTTTGGTTCGTTGGAGTGGCGTGTTCTTCTCTATCATCGTCATTGCAGCGATGTGGTTGTTATTGAAGTTCATTAACTCAATGGTGACGAGCTTTGGTAGCCAATTCGTGCAATATCGAATGCTGCTGCAAAAGCTTCAATCGTTCATGCAGTTCTTCATTTATGTGAGTACGGGTCTTATCGTGTTCATGATGAGCTTCCGCATCAACGACCAAATCTTGGCTCTGATTGGTGGTACGCTAGCGGTATCAGTTGGCTTTGCGCTTAAAGACTTGGCGGCCTCTTTCATCGCGGGTATCACCGTAATGATTGATAGACCATTCCAAGTAGGTGACCGCGTCACGTTCGAAGGTAACTACGGAGACATTATTACTATTGGTTTACGCTCAGTACGTATGAGAACTTTGAACGACGACATCATTACGATTCCAAACAACAAGTTCCTAAACGAAGTGACTACCAGTGGTAACTATGGCGCGTTGGATATGCAGGTGGTGATTCCGTTTTATGTCGGTATGGATGAGGACATTACCCTCGCCCGTGATCTGATACAGG
>NZ_MCYD01000661.1:0-10620 GCF_002876325.1 Vibrio sp. 10N.261.52.A1 | reverse complement strand
GATATCAATAAATATCGTTTAGTCGTTTTCAACGTTGAATAGGTTTTCCATGTTCAGACCTTGCTTGATTAGGATCTCACGTAGACGACGCAGACCTTCAACTTGGATTTGACGAACTCGCTCACGAGTCAGGCTGATTTCACGGCCAACTTCTTCTAGCGTTGACGGTTCATAACCTAGTAGTCCAAATCGACGTGCAAGCACCTCTTTCTGCTTAGGATTCAGTTCATCAAGCCAGAAGATCAGTGAGTTCTTGATATCACTGTCTTGAGTTGAAACCTCAGGGTCAGAATTGTTGATGTCTGGAATAATATCCAACAGTGCTTTCTCACCATCACCACCAATTGGCGTATCTACAGAACTCACTCTTTCGTTTAAACGAAGCATCTTACTCACATCACCAACCGGCTTATCGAGCTTAGAAGCGATCTCTTCAGCTGTTGGTTCGTGGTCAAGCTTTTGTGATAGTTCTCTTGCAGTACGTAGGTAGATGTTCAGCTCTTTCACAACATGAATAGGCAAACGGATAGTGCGAGTCTGATTCATCAGGGCACGCTCTATGGTCTGACGAATCCACCATGTCGCGTAAGTAGAAAAACGGAAGCCACGCTCTGGGTCAAATTTCTCGACGGCGCGAATCAAACCTAGGTTGCCTTCTTCGATTAGATCGAGAAGTGCCAAGCCACGGTTGCTATAACGACGGGAAATTTTCACTACCAAACGCAGGTTACTCTCGATCATGCGTTTGCGTGCTGCTTCATCACCGCGTAGAGCTCGACGTGCGTAAAGCACCTCTTCTTCAGCGGTTAGTAGTGGTGAGAAACCGATTTCGCCCAGATACAGCTGCGTCGCATCTAAACTCTTGGAAGTAAATTCTGTTTCTTCTTTAACTTCGGCTTTCTTAGTGGCTGTTCGCTTCTCTTGTTCAAGTGTTTCCGATTCCGTGGTTACTTGGTCAAGATCGAACTCTTCTTTGGTTACTGCATTGCTTATACTCATAACGCCTCCCCCTGGCGAAATTAGCATGACATTACAACTTCATATGTCGCTAAATGACTATGTCACTCAATACAATACGTTATTAGTTGGTATTGTATTTAAGGTAAATATCGTTTTGGATTGACGGATTTACCTTGGTAACGAATCTCAAAGTGCAGCCTAACACTGCTGGCTCCAGAGCTTCCCATTGTTGCAATCTTCTGCCCTGGTTTCACACTTTGCCCTTCAGATACTAATAGTCGGTCGTTATGCGCGTATGCACTTAAGTAATTATCATTGTGCTTCACAATCACTAGATTGCCGTAGCCTCGTAATGCATTACCCGAATAAACAACCGTTCCCCCTGCAGTAGATACTATTGGCTGACCTCGCTGTCCTGCTATGTCTATGCCTTTATTTCCTTGTTCGCCTACAGAGAAATTCTTAATTACTCTCCCCTTTGTTGGCCATAACCATTTGGATACTTTATCACTTGTTGGTTTGGTGGACGGTGTAACATTCTGTTTACCTTTAGACCCAACATACTCCTTTGATTTGGATTGTTCAACCTTCTTTGGTGGATCTTTTTTCGCCACTTTGGCTGTAGTTTGAGCTGGCGCAGGTTTAGAGTTTTTGCTCTGCTGCGGGGTTGCTTTAGGTTTACTTGCCGTCGATGATGTTGTGGACGCGGCAACAGGAGCAGCGACTGCTGCGGCTACAACCGTTGATTTACCATAGGCTGGCGCGTTATAGCTAGGACGCCACAACTTAAGCTTCTGCCCTGGGTGGATGGTATAAGGAGCTGCAAGTTTGTTATAACTAATCAGGTCTTGTACATCTTTATTGGTGACATACGCGATGAAATAAAGCGTATCGCCTTTTTTCACTTCGTAGTAACTGCCACGGTAGCTACCGCGATCAACCGATGAGTAGTTTTTACTTAGGCTTGAAACTGGCGCAGGCGAATTCGCTGCACACCCGACAAGGGCACAGCTAAGCAGCAAGGAACTTCCTTTTAACAACTTCGAACGCATCGACTCTCTATCCACCTACACCATCAGTCTTTTATTAAGCTAGCTCACCAGGCACCAGAGGTACAAATCGCACCATCTCGATGACACTCGACAAAAACTCATCACCATGACGCACAATCTTCAATAACTGTTGCTCGTCATCACCAACCGGAATCAATAGACGACCACCACCTTTAAGCTGTTGCAAAAGCGCTTGAGGAATTGACTCTGCAGCAGCGGTTACGATGATCGCATCAAAAGGCCCTTTAGAAGACCACCCTTGCCAACCATCACCGTGCTTAGTTGAAATATTATAAAAATCGAGCTGTTTTAGCCGACGCTTAGCGTCCCATTGTAGCGACTTTATTCTTTCAACCGAATAAACATGATCAACAAGTTGAGCTAAAACAGCAGTTTGGTAGCCAGAACCGGTTCCGATTTCCAAAACTCGGCTATCTTGTTGCAGCTCAAGTAATTCTGTCATTTTAGCAACAATATACGGCTGTGAGATGGTCTGCCCTTGCCCAATAGGCAGCGCATTATTGTCATAAGCCTGATGATACATAGCCTGAGACAAAAAACTCTCTCTTGGCAGTTGGTAAATCGCATCCAGTACTTTTTGGTCTCGGATGCCATTTTCAATCAGAAAAGTAATTAAGCGTTCTGCTTGTGGGTTACTCACTTACTTCTCCCCTAACCATGTTGTCATAGCGCCCAAAGATTCGTGCGCCGTCAGATCAACCTGCAATGGCGTTACCGATACATAACCATGCTCAATCGCATAGAAATCAGTCCCTTCTCCTGCATCTTGCTCTTTACCCGGAGGACCAAGCCAATAGATATCTTGACCACGCGGGTCTTTTTGCTTAATCATATCTTCAGCATGATGACGTGCGCCAAGGCGAGTGACCTGAGTCCCTGATAGCTGTTCTAAAGCGAGATCCGGCACATTGACGTTTAACAAGCGGTTGGTTGGGATTGGTTTTGCTAAATGTTGTTCGACAATACGACGAGCAATCGCTGCCGCTGTCTTAAAATGTTTTTTACCAACCAGAGAAAACGCCACCGATTGAACGCCTAAGAAGTGCCCTTCCATTGCGGCTGCGACTGTACCTGAGTACAACACGTCATCACCCAGGTTCGCGCCGTGGTTAATGCCCGTTAATACCAGATCAGGCATATCATCCTTTAGCAGTTCATTTAATGCGAAATGCACACAATCGGTTGGTGTCCCTTGTACTGAATAGGTGCTTTCTGCGATCTCTTGAACGCGTAAAGGCTGTTCTAAAGTTAATGAATTTGAAGCGCCTGAACGATTACGGTCAGGTGCCACTATGATAACTTCAGCAAGATCACGTAATTCATCTGCTAGCTCATGAATACCTTGAGCATGCACACCATCATCGTTGCTGAGTAAAATCTTCATTCTGTATCCTTTCTTCATATTCCAATGCCAAGTGACTTAAATTCCAATATTAAGTCACTTAGTGCCAAGCAGAATCATTACTGCTCGTAGCTTCTCTCTACGTGTACTTCTTCAACCAATTCACGAACGATAGCCGTCGCAAAGCAGCCTGCATCAAGAGAGAACTTCAGAGTGACATTATCTTCACTTACTTCCCACATTAGATCAGTAGGTTTCAGCGACGCTTCACGGCGGTCGTGACGCATACGGTTACCACGAATCAGAGCCATCAAATCCGGTTCAGCATCAAGGTGTTTCTGCTCTAAGACTTGAGACTCATCTGTTGTTGGCAAAGCGTTATCACCGGCCAACGCTACAGTCACCAATGCAGTACCATTCGCGATATCTTGCTTTACAGATTCAAGGTTTTCAGCCGTTACCGTTAGCTGTGCACCGTCTTTAACCACGATATCGCCAACCAATGCCGAGGCAAATACATCTTGCTCAATACGGTCAGAAAGGATTAGGTTGTAAATCCACGAGCGAGCCGCAGAAAGGTACAAGCTACGTTTGTTCTGATTACGAGTACGAACGTTATCACGGCCCCAACGACGAGCTTCCGACAGGTTGTTACCTTCGTTACCAAAACGCTGAGCACCAAAGTAGTTTGGCACGCCCACTTGAGCGACTTTTTCCAAACGCTTGACCACATCATCGCAATCCGTTACTTCAGACAAGGTCAACTCAAATTGGTTGCCAACTAAATCACCTGGACGTAACTTTTTGTTGTGTCTTGCTGTCGCTAGGATTTCAATGCTTGGGTATTGTGCTAAGAACGCTGAAAAGTCAGGCTCACCTTTCGGTAGGTGGACGCTCAACCACTGCTCGGTTACTGCGTGACGGTCTTTTAAACCCGCCCAGCTCACGTCTTTCGACTTAACACCACAAGCTTTAGCCAACTCGTTTGCCACGAAGCTGGTGTTCTCACCCGTTTTACGGATGCGAACCATGAGATGTTCGCCTTCACCGGTAAATTCAAAACCCAAGTCTTCATTAACGACAAAGTGTTCAGCTTTCGCTTTTAGTTTTGCTTTCGCAGTTGGTTTACCGTTTAGATAAGCCAATGAAGATAAAATATCTGACATGCTGTTCTTTTCGTGTTGGTGCTTACGCACTTTTGGTAATTAGGACCACCGCTTCACATGCGATGCCCTCTTTGCGACCCGTAAAGCCTAAACGCTCTGTTGTCGTTGCTTTTACGTTCACATTATTGATGCTGGTTTCTAAATCTTGTGCAATAGCTTGGCACATAGAGTCTATATGAGGTGCCATTTTTGGCGCTTGCGCCATGATAGTAATATCGGCATTACCAATCACGTAGCCCTGTTCTTTTACTCGACGGTACACATCTTTCAATAGCTCACGGCTGTCTGCGCCTTTCCATTCATCGTCAGTGTCTGGGAAATGACGACCAATATCGCCCGCGGCGATCGCACCTAACAGAGCGTCACACAACGCGTGAAGGGCAACGTCACCATCTGAATGTGCGATAAGACCTTGTTCGTAAGGGATGCTCACGCCACCAATAATTACCGGACCTTCACCACCGAACTTATGTACATCAAAGCCATGGCCAATACGAATCATCATTATTCCTTATTCTGACTTAAATAGAACTCAGCGAGCGCTAAATCTTCTGGCTGAGTTATCTTAAAATTATCTGAACGCCCGGCGACTAAAGCGGGCGAGAAGCCTTTCCATTCAAAAGCAGAGGCTTCGTCGGTAATCGAAACGCCTTGTTTAAGCGCTTCGCTCAATACATTCCACAGAGGTTCCGCTCTGAACATCTGTGGTGTAAGTGCATGCCATAAATCGGCTCGTTCAACAGTATGCTCGATTTGCCCTTGAGCACCTCGCTTCATCGTATCTCGAACTGGAGCGGCTAATATCGCCCCGACATCATGGCTCATCGCCGTAGAAATCAACTTGTCGATGTCACTTAGCTGAACACAAGGTCTTGCGGCGTCATGCACCATCACCCAATCACCGAGCTGTTGCTTCTCGATATAATCTAAAGCAGAAAGAACGGAGTCCGCTCTTTCACTTCCACCAGCGACTCGAATCACTTGTGGATTCTGAGTAAGGGGTAGCTCTGGGTAGTATGGGTCATCATCACTGATTGCGACGACAATTTGAGAGACTTGGGGGTGAGCCAATAGCTTCTCAACAGTATGCTCTAAAATCGTTTTGCCATTGATCTTAAGGTATTGCTTCGGACGGTCAGCCTTCATTCGGCTACCCACGCCCGCAGCAGGGACAACGGCAATCACGCTTTGAGGTTGAGTCAACATTAATGGGATTCCTCACCAATGATGCGATAAAACGTTTCGCCTTCTTTAACCATTCCAAGCTCATGACGCGCACGTTCTTCAATCGCGTCTAAGCCTTGGCGTAGATCGTCGATTTCTGCAAACATCTCATCATTTCGAATTTTTAATTTTTCATTTACTTGCTGCTGAACTTGGATTTCATTGTTCACACCGTAGTAATCAGAGATACCATTTTTACCGAGCCACAGTGTGTGTTGTAGCCAGCCAAACACTATGAGCAGTACTAAAGCAAAAATTCGCATAACACCTTTCGCCGGTTGAAAAAGAAGGAACTAGAATAAGGCACATATATACCATAATGAGCTTATTGGTGCGAGATATGTGGTGTCAGGGAATCAATAAGTCGGGGAATTATTGTCGTTAGGAACCAGTGGTGAGATTCCCGACTCCCTCCTCCGTCGGTCTCGGGAATGACGGATAGTACGAAAAGCTTAAGAAGAAGAAGACGTTTACGTTCCCCATGCCATAGCCTTTCAGCACTCCCAAGAGAAGAACCAAGTAATACAAAACACTGCAACGAAAGAGCCATAGACAGAACATCTTTCCCAGTCACACCCCTCGTCATTCCCAAGAGGGAGGAACGACTGAGTTGGGAATCTATTGAGGCAAATGCAAAATAAGAGATTCCCTACTTCTTCCTTCGTCAGTCTAGGGAATGACGAACTTTATATGTAATAGGAGGAGCTTTAGAACCTAGAGCTTCCTACCACCACTTTCTACAAACAAAAAAAATGCCCCGCAAAAGCGAGGCATTTCAAGCGTAAGTTAAACTAATTCAGCTAAGAATTAAGCTTGACCTTTAACTTCTTTAAGACCGTTGAAAGGAGCTTTAGAACCTAGAGCTTCTTCGATACGGATTAGTTGGTTGTACTTAGCAACACGGTCAGAACGGCTCATAGAACCAGTCTTGATTTGACCTGCAGCAGTACCTACCGCTAGGTCAGCGATAGTTGCGTCTTCAGTTTCGCCAGAACGGTGAGAGATTACAGCTGTGTAACCTGCGTCTTTAGCCATCTTGATTGCAGCTAGAGTCTCAGTTAGAGAACCGATTTGGTTGAACTTGATAAGGATAGAGTTAGCTACGCCTTTCTCGATACCTTCAGCAAGAATCTTAGTGTTAGTAACGAATAGATCGTCACCTACTAGTTGAAGCTTGTCACCTAGTAGTTCAGTTTGGTGCTTGAAGCCAGCCCAATCAGACTCGTCTAGACCATCTTCGATAGAAACGATTGGGAATTGGTTAGCTAGCTCAGCTAGGTAGTGGTTGAACTCTTCAGAAGAGAAAGTCTTACCTTCGCCTTTCATGTTGTAGATGCCAGCTTCTTTGTCGAAGAACTCAGATGCAGCACAGTCCATAGCTAGAGTAACGTCTTTACCTAGTTCGTAACCAGCAGCTGCAACAGCTTCTGCGATAACTTCTAGAGCTTCAGCGTTAGACTTAAGGTTAGGAGCGAAACCACCTTCGTCACCAACTGCAGTGCTGTAGCCTTTAGACTTAAGAACTTTAGCTAGGTTGTGGAATACTTCAGCACCGATACGTAGACCTTCTTTAAGAGTCTTAGCACCAACTGGTTGGATCATGAACTCTTGGATGTCAACGTTGTTATCAGCGTGCTCACCACCGTTGATGATGTTCATCATTGGTAGAGGCATAGAGAACTGACCAGCAGTACCGTTTAGCTCAGCGATGTGCTCGTATAGAGGCATGCCTTTAGCTGCAGCAGCAGCTTTAGCGTTCGCTAGAGAAACAGCTAGGATAGCGTTCGCGCCGAACTGAGATTTGTTCTCAGTACCGTCAAGGTCGATCATAACTTGGTCAACGTCAGCTTGAGCTTTAGCGTCTTTACCAACTAGAGCTTCAGCGATTGGGCCGTTTACAGCTTCAATTGCTTTAAGAACACCTTTACCTAGGAAACGTGATTTGTCGCCGTCACGTAGCTCAAGAGCTTCGCGAGAACCAGTAGATGCGCCAGATGGAGCAGCAGCCATACCTACGAAACCGCCTTCTAGGTGTACTTCAGCTTCTACAGTTGGGTTACCACGTGAATCGATGATTTCACGACCTAGAACTTTAACGATCTTAGACATTGAATGTTTCCTTCTCGTTGAATATATAAATGTCAAATTTAAAGGTAGCAGCACAACTTACGCTGCTACCTGTATTCCTTTTACTTCTCTAACTCGCCGCGCTGGAACTCACCAGCCGCTTTAACGAAACCTGCAAACAATGGGTGACCATCGCGAGGTGTTGAAGTGAACTCTGGGTGGAATTGAGCTGCAACGAACCATGGGTGGTTCGGGTTCTCAATAACTTCAACCAGCTTCTTGTCCGCAGATAGACCCGATACTTTTAGGCCCGCTTTTTCAATTTGTGGACGAAGATTGTTGTTCACTTCGTAACGGTGACGGTGACGTTCATGGATCGTCGCGCTACCGTATAGTTCGTAAGCTTTCGTACCTTTCGCTAGGTGACAAAGCTGTGAACCTAGACGCATTGTGCCGCCTAGATCAGATGTCTCTGTACGCTCTTCAACTTTACCTTCGCCGTCTACCCACTCAGTGATTAGGCCAACAACAGGGTATTTAGTTTCAGAACAGAACTCAGAAGAGTGTGCGCCTTCCATCTTCGCAACATTACGAGCGTACTCGATAAGTGCTACTTGCATGCCTAGACAGATACCTAGGTATGGTACTTTGTTTTCACGTGCGTATTGAGCAGCAAGAATCTTACCTTCAACACCACGGTCACCGAAGCCACCTGGTACTAGAATTGCGTCTAGGCCTTCTAGAATTTCTACGCCACGAGACTCAACGTCTTGTGAATCTACGTATTTAATATTAACGCTTAGGCGGTTTTTCAAGCCTGCGTGTTTTAGCGCTTCATTTACTGATTTGTATGCGTCTGGTAGTTCAATGTACTTACCAACCATACCAATCGTCACTTCACCCGTTGGGTTAGCTTCTTCGTAAATTACTTGTTCCCATTCAGACAGATCTGCTTCTGGAGCTGTAATGCCGAAACGCTTACATACAAGATCATCAGTGCCTTGAGCTTTAATAAGCTGAGGGATCTTGTAGATAGAGTCAACATCGCGCATTGAAATAACTGCATTTTCTTGCACATTACAGAACAGAGCAATTTTCTTACGCTCATTCGAAGGAATGTTGCGGTCAGAACGACAAACTAGGATGTCAGGCTGAATACCAATAGACAGTAGCTCTTTTACAGAGTGCTGAGTCGGCTTAGTTTTCACTTCGCCCGCAGCTGCTAGGTAAGGTACTAGCGTTAGGTGCATGAACATTGCGCGTTCACGGCCTAGTTCTACTGCTAGCTGACGAATCGCTTCCATGAATGGTAGAGATTCGATATCACCAACCGTACCACCAACTTCAACGATCGCGATATCGTGGCCTTCAGCGCCAGAAATAACACGCTCTTTGATAGAGTTAGTGATGTGTGGGATAACCTGAATAGTTGCACCTAGGTAATCACCGCGACGCTCTTTTGCTAGTACGTCTGAGTAAACACGACCTGCAGTGAAGTTGTTACGCTTAGTCATCTTGGTGCGAATGAATCGCTCGTAGTGACCAAGGTCAAGGTCTGTTTCAGCGCCATCTTCCGTAACGAACACTTCACCGTGCTGAGTCGGGCTCATAGTGCCTGGATCAACGTTGATGTAAGGGTCAAGCTTCATCATAGTCACTTTAAGACCACGAGCTTCTAAAATAGCCGCAAGAGATGCTGCAGCAATACCTTTACCTAGAGAGGATACAACCCCGCCAGTAACAAAAATGTAATTTGTCGTCATGTTTAACCTGAAATTGGTTGAATGAGGGAAATGGACTACTTCTGGACGGGATGAAAATATACCAGAAGCCCCTTATCGCCACAACGTGAAATCTATCACACTGCTATTTTTTATTTTTTGCTTCAAATCAATTCATGATAAAAGCTTTGGTTATCTTTTCTCCGCTACTTTTACCTCATCCCACATGGAATCAAGCTGTTGTAGTGAAAAATCGGTCAGACTTTTATCTTGTTGACGCACTTTTTCTTCCACCCCTTTAAAGCGACGTGAAAACTTCAAGTTGGCCTTATTGAGCGCCGATTCAGGGTTTTTACCTAAATGTCGCACCAAATTCACCGTTGCAAACAGCAAATCACCCAACTCTTCTTCAACCAAATCGTCGTTTGGTGTCACTTGAAGCGCCTCTTCTAGCACCTCATCCACTTCCTCTATTACCTTGTTGGCAACTGGGCCAATTGAGTCCCAATCGAAGCCATATTTCGCTACCTGCTTTTGAATCTTTGTAGCACGTGAAAGCGCAGGTAGAGAGTTTGGTATTGAGTCTAGAATACTTTCTTGAGTTTTGCCTGCTTGTGCCTTTTCTTTGGCTTTTTCCGCTTCCCAATTCGCATTGATTTCTTCGTCGCTAGCAAACTCGGCATCCGAGAACACATGAGGGTGACGGCGTGTTAACTTCTCATTAATGCCATCAACCACATCAGAAAACTCAAACAGCCCCTGCTCTTTCGCCAACTGACTGTAAAAAATCACCTGAAACAGTAGATCGCCAAGCTCTTCTTGCAGATTCGACCAGTCTTTGTTGTGAATCGCATCCACCACCTCATAAGTTTCTTCGATAGTATGAGGGACAATTGTTTCAAAATTTTGTTTTAAATCCCAAGGACAGCCACCTTCTGGATCGCGCAGCTTAGTCATGATCTGTTCAAGTTGTTCAATCGGGTGATTCATCGTTTTCTTCCTATTACTGTCTTTGATTTTTAAATTTATAACGTCTTATAAAACTAAAAAAGGTGAGCAGCCAAAAC
>NZ_MCYD01000660.1:0-13822 GCF_002876325.1 Vibrio sp. 10N.261.52.A1 | reverse complement strand
TCATTGCAATAACAACACCTCTCACCTTACTTACCAGCCTGCTAGCCCCCCATAAACTCGTCTATGATGTCTACACTTACCTTGAGGTATTAGCCATCATTAGTTACGTCTCCTTTGTCTTATGGGCGACTTACTTCTACTTTCATATGCTTTTTACCAGAGAACAAAAGCCAACAATAAAATTTTTAAACAAACTCAAAACACTTCTTTGTCCCATATCTAAGCCAATCAGTTTCATCATTTTGATGGTCTCGCTCAACGTGGCCTTTTCAAACTACACTTTTTTTAAATCCCTCATCCCATACTTTAACCATTATGCATTTGACCTAGACTTCTACTATTTAGACAAATGGCTACACTTCGGCTTCTCTCCATGGGAAGTCACACACTACTTGTTCCCTGGAGCACTCTCTTCATTGGTGATCAGCGCGCTATATAATTTATGGTTTTTCCTTATGTGGGGCATGCTTTTGTTCTTTGTCATTGATAGGAAAAACGAACTACTCCGCAACCAATTTCTACTAACTTTCTTGAGCTCATGGTTAGTGATAGGCAATGTAGTGGCCACACTACTCTCCTCTGCTGGCCCTGCTTTCTTTCATCACTTCGAAAGCCTTGATGCGTATGCTCAGCTGATGCAGAGGTTAGAATCACAAAGCGAATACCTTTCCAAACAGGGCTTGCTGCCGCTTTGGATGCTTTCAACACAAGACATGCTCTGGGAAAACTACATTGATGGCGTGATCATTAAAGGCTCGGGAATCTCTGCTATGCCTAGCTTACATGTCACGATCGCGGTGTTGATGGCTATGACTGCATTCAAACTCAACAAAAAACTCGGATATGTGGCCTGGGTGTACACCTTCATTATTCAGATAGGTTCGGTACATTTGGCCTGGCATTACGCCGTTGATGGTTATGTGGGAGCCTTATGTGTCGTCATTCTCTGGCACTTAATCGGATACCTGCTTAGACGGAACCACCAATCAGTTACCCAGCATCAATAACAATCTCCACCGCTTGCGAAATCACATCTCTCAAGTGACTATTCTTATCGTCTAAATGCTTCCCCTTGCGATAAACAAGCTGTATGTCGAAATCGGGAACGTCTATCGGCGGAGCAACAGCGACCAATGAGCCCTCTGTATTTGCGCCATTTCTCGCGACCAACTTAGGGACTATACATAACAACTTTCTACCACTAATCAGACGTTTAACGGTTAAAAAGTTACTCGATGCAATCGCAACTTTTCGCGTATAACCCAGCGCAGCAAGTTTTGCATCAACTGCGGTTTTTAACTCACCACTTGGCGAGACTAGCGCATGCTCTACAGAAACAAAGGATTGCAATGATATAGGCAGTTCAATATCTAAAACGGACTCATCCAGCAAGCACACATGCTGCTCGGTATAGAGATGTTTCGTACGATACAGTTTTGGCACCTCTCCGAAACTGCCAATGACGATGTCTAGCTTCGCCTCTTCAAATACATTTTGATAATTGGTTCGATTGACGTTAAAAAACGCCACCTGAGAGCTTGGAGACGACTGTTTAATAAAGTCGAAAATCATTGGACCAAACATCTGCTCTGCGTAATCCGTCAGGCCTATTTTCCAAGTGCCTTTATAAGTGGCTACATCAAACGATTTAGAAAGTAGTACTTCTGATTGAATGGTATTGAGCAAAGCATCGACCGTGCTGGATAACTCTATCGCTCTCTCCGTCGCCTCCATCTTGCTCCCTACTCGCTCAAACAGAGGGTCATCAAACAACTTTCTAAGCCGCTGAAGGCTATGGCTCATCGCAGACTGACTGACATAACAGCGCTCAGCAGCTTTGCTCACACTGTTCGTTTTGTACAACGCTTGCAGCGCTATCAATAAGTTAAGGTCGATACCTTTCCAGTTAAAATCAGCCACCCAGCAAACCCATTTCATTAATAGTTATAATTAAAACAATTAATTTGAATCATAGTACAAGTCACCATAAATTACGCTAAACATTTATCTGGAATCGATCATGCTTTCAATTTTTAAAACCTTTTTCTGGCTTGGCTGGATTAGCTTTGGTGGACCAGCTGCGCACATTGGCTACTTCCGTAAAACCTTTGTTGAGAAACTTAACTGGCTATCTGATGAAGAGTACGGGCAAATTGTCGCGCTTAGTCAATTTCTACCCGGCCCAGGTTCAAGCCAAGTTGGCTTTGCGGTTGGCTACAAAAGAGGTGGCTTAACGGGGGCGATTGCTGCGTTTATCGGCTTTACTTCCCCATCTGTCATCTTAATGTTGATCTTAGCTTTGGTGAGCAATCAGCTATTGGAAGCGCCTTTATTCAATTCAATCATTCACGGTTTGAAGTTGCTTGCAGTTGTGGTGGTTGCTGATGCCACATTTGGCATGTACAAAAACTTTTGCCAATCGAAAGTCGCGACCGCTTTATGTGTCATGACTGCCGTAGTTCTTCTGTTGCTTCCAGGGATCTGGCCGCAAATCTTGGTACTTCTATTTGCCGCAATCATTGGCAGCAAGTTTTTGACCTCACAAGACATCAAAACCGTTCCATCAACACACAAGATCTCCATAACACCGCTCGTTATTTTCGTTGCGCTGTTAGTTGGCCTTCCTCTGTTCGGTGCATACTCTCAAGGTATTGAGGTATTTAGTCTGTTCTATCAAGCTGGCAGCTTAGTATTCGGTGGTGGTCATGTGGTACTTCCATTGTTGCAGAATGGTATTGGTGACCAACTATCTCAAGATGCGTTCCTAACGGGCTATGCTGCAGCACAGGCTGTACCTGGACCTATGTTTACCTTAGCGACATACCTAGGCTATGTATTGATGCCATCTGCACCAATTACTGGCGCTTTGTTAGCGACAATCGCCGTGTTCTTACCGGGCTTCTTATTACTACTGGGTGTATTGAAAAACTGGCAGGCAATCGCAAGTAAACCATTAGTTGCTGGCGCACTTACCGGTGTGAATGCAGCGGTAGTCGGGTTACTACTTGCGGCTCTATATCAACCAATCTTCACAAGTGCAGTGAATGGCGGTTTAGACTTCGCTCTGATCATCGTAGGTGTGTGGCTATTGAAAACGGTCAAGATGCCAATCGTAGGGCTTGTCGGAACATTTATGCTATTCGGCGCTATGACTGGCTTTGCTCACTAAAAAGCTACCGAAGCAAGAGGTTAGTGAATAGCTAACTTCTTGCTTCATCCTTATTTGCTCTCATTCCTAGCTCCTAGTGAGATGGCTTATGGTCGTGACTTCTTAATATCGAGAGAATCCTCATCTCTCGCCTACCACGTGACACATTGTCGAGTATCAAACCGCAAAAGAAAGACATCACTGCGATAAGTGCTATTGAACTAGACAGAATTGCTGTCGGAACTCTTTCAACGAGCCCGGTATCAATAAAATCGATAATGACGGGAATCCCCAAGCCTAATGAGATAAAGCAAAGCAACACTGACAACGCACCAAAAAAAAACATCGGCTTAACGTCTCGTAGCAAGAACAAAATAAAGTTGAGGATTTTGATTCCATCACTCAGTGTATTTAGCTTGCTCGCTGTACCTTCAGGCCTTGAGTGATAATGAGTGGGGACTTCTTTGATCGACATATTATGGTGCAATGCATGTACGGTTAGCTCTGTTTCAATTTGAAAACCGTCACTGAAGATAGGAACCGTTTTTACGAACCGGTGACTCATCACTCGATAGCCAGAGAAAACGTCATTCAATTGGGCATTGAACCCTTTATTTATCAAAGTCGAAAACATCTTATTACCCAAAATATGTCCTGCTGGATAAGCCTCGGAAGAGCGCTCTCGACTACCGATGATCATATCGAGCTGCTCAGTGACAAGCTGTTCGATCAATGCAGGGCTAATTGAAGCGTCGTAGGTATCATCACCATCTGCCATGACGTAAATGTCGGCATCAATATCAGAAAACATCCGCCGCACGACTTCACCTTTCCCCTGACGGTATTCATGGCGAACCACAGCGCCCGCTTCTAGCGCCTCTTTGACCGTGCCATCCGTAGAGTTATTGTCATACACATAGATAGTCGCACTGGGTAATGCGTGTTGAAAATCAGCCACCGTTTTTCCAACAGCTCCGGCTTCGTTAAAGCACGGGAGCAAAACAGCAATGGTTTGATCCTTCATTAGCTCCCCCTCACCCTGAACACTCGGTATCCGTTTTCGATATTGTCGTATACCACGTCTAACCAAGCCGGCGTATCTGAGCTGTATAGCTTATTGATAAGTGCCTCCTGGCTCGCCGATTTCTTTAACATCAACAAGTGAGGATCATTGCCGACAACGATAATATCGATACTTTTATCTATGATTTTCTTTTCCGCTAAGTGGAGGTTCTCCTCTAACATCACCTCAATAAGAAACTGATTTCCAACGATATTTCGATGATAAGGAGCAGCAATAATTCGATTATCCGTCTTTGCCAACACAGGAGCTCCAGTTTCTATTCCTGAAAGTATGGTATGCGAGTTTATATCGTTATCTTTTAGTACCTTATGAAGACTCAGCGATTGTTCCTTTCGATCAAGAGTAGTTGTAATTTCTTCAGTTGGCGACAGAGCGAGAATAACAAAGGCGACCGCTAACGGTGCTCCGGAAAAAATAACGACCGCTTTTATGATCGAGGAACGGATGTAATCTGCTAACTGAAGGACAACATATGCTTGAAGGGGAGCCGCTAAAACAAAACACAACCTCATGACTCTAATCTGCCAAAAGAGCGCCAAGGCTAAGTTAAAAATAAATATGAGATACAGGATCGTGCAGTGATCGTTTTTGTTCTTAAACAGTGGGTATAACGTGGCAGGAATGACAAGTAAGGCGTAATTCTCTATCGAGAAAAAGCCCTGACTGGTGACGTATCTAACGATCGGTTTCGCTTCTGTCACTTGGTCCAGCCAATACACTTTAAGTATCGGAGGATAATCAATGAACAATGCACTGCTGAGTGATGGATAAAGCATTGCCACTGGAATTAAGAATAAAACAGCAAGAAATACGAACAGCAAAAACTTTTGCAGCAGGCTTTTTTCTTCACTCATTAATCGATGATAAACATTAACGAAAAGCCAGCCACAAAAGAAAAGAATGATGAGAACAAATGAGATTTCATCGAATTTAGAGACAAAAAACTCATCGTAAGGCCGGTTTAATAAAACCGCACAAATCCCAAACAGAGCGGAACACGCATACAACTTAGAGGTATAGCCAAACCACTCATGGCGAACAAGACCGTAATATACGGTGTAAATCACAAAGAAAATCATAAATAACAATACATTTTCTAACCCTGTCCACAAAGACAAAGACAACAAAAGTGCTTGAGCATAAACACGCCATGATTGACTCAATTGGTTATGATTTAGCGGTGTCGAGGCTAAAAACAAGACAGCGAAGATAAGCTGAATATTATGATGATCAATCGAACCGGGTAGGAAGTGAATGATTGAAGGAGAAGAGATAGCAAACATCATGCTAAAAAAACGATATTTGGCTCCAAAGAAGTGATCACCGAGGAGGAAACATGACAGTGAAAAAAGCAGCAAATACAGTAATGGCACAACCGAGATTGATATGGTGTACGCAAGATGTTCTTCAACAATGAATGACAATGGAAAGGCAACGAGCGACAGCATTAGATCAGGAAAACGAGACCAATGAATAACAATGCCATCAGCAGCATTAAAATTACTCATTGGTTCTAAATACCAATGACCACTTGTCATCCAATCCTGAAATTGAACGAAACGCATATAATCGTCATTGTCGTTCAGGCTAAGTGTTGAAACACTCTCCCACTTGTAAATAAAGATAACTGTGGCGCATACGAGCCAAATCGCAGAGATAACAATGGTATCTTTATTAAAACTCTCACTTTTAGGCGACATGAATATCCTTTCACTTTGCCAAAATTAAAATGTTACCGCTCCATCTCTCTCACTTCCGCTAACGCTCTATTAAGGTTTTCATTCGCGATTTTGTAATAAGATGGATTCTTATCGATTGCCTGTTGAAGGTAAGGAACCGCTTGGTCTGGTTTGCCTTGTAATATTAAGAAGTAACCAACGTTGTTCAACGCTTCAGGGGCATCCATATGTCTCATGAAGACATTAGTTGCCTTTTTGATATCCCCCGACGCTAAGTAAATAAGTGCGAGGTTGTTTTGCGCCTTTTCATTGTTAGGTTCTAGCTCTAACGCTGAACGCGTGTATTGATACGCTTCCTTGTAGTTCCCATACATGTAATGGGAATACCCCATATTCAGTAATGCTTTGACTGAGCTCTTATCAATGGTGAGCGACTTTTTGAAGTACTCTTGGGCTATCTGATGTTTTCCATCGACATCTTCCAATACCCCAACTCCCATATAAGCTAAGGCCGGAGATAGGCTATCAACCTTCAAACCAGCGACCTCACTCTGGCTGAGCGATTGGTAGTTTTGAATCGTCTTACTGTTTTTTAGACGAACTTGGTCAGCATTAATCGCTTTGAAGAAGTAACTTCGACCTTCATCAGTACGACGCTGTTTGGTATACAAGACACCTAACTGCTCTAGCACATCTGTATGAGCAGGGTTGAAGTCGAGAGCTGCCAAGTAGGCTTTTTCAGCCAATGCATAGTTGCCTCTGGATGAGTGAATTCGACCGATAGTAAATAACGTTTTATCGTGGAACTCTTGCTCCGGAAAAGAGAGGGAGCGAATATACTCGTAGAGTGCTAAATCGATATTATTGTCTCTCAACGCAACATCACCGCGCATGATCGCTTCTTTTTCACTGACAGGAGGGTCATCGTTGGTCAGTGTGTCAATGGGCTTCCCTGAATATAACTCAGCATCAAATTGATTTGTTGGTTCATCCGAGGACGCACAGCCAAGAACCAATAATGGTAGAAAAAGCAAAAGTATTCTGTTGGTTAACATCATAAACCTACTCCTGGCGCACTTAATGCGTCCATAACAATCATCATCCCTGGCCCTAGGGCAACAATAAAGAAACAGGGCCAAATAAATAACAGCATAGGAAACAGCATCTTAGTGGGTATTTTAGCGGCAATTTCTTCAGCCGCTTGTTGGCGTTTATCTCGAAAATCGTCAGTATAATCACGCAAGGTTTGCGCTAAGCTTCCCCCCATTCGAGAGGCATGCGATAGTAAAGAAACTAACCCTTCTAACTCATGCAGCCCTGTCCGCTCAACCAATTGAGTGAGTGCATCGGGCATGGTGACACCCGCCTGAATCTTGGCACATACCGTATCTAGCTCATCAGCCAACTCTGGTTGTGATATGTATAACTCATTGGCGACTCGTCCTAACGCCGCATTAAAACCCAAACCTGATTCCGTACAAACCACCAAGAGATCGAGCGCGTCAGGCACTCCGTTTCTAATTTTTCTCTGTCGCTCCTTTTGCATCTTATTCAGTAGGAAATTAGGTAAAAAAGTACCGACAAAGATACAAGTTATTATCAATAGGTTGTTGTAGCTGCCACCAATAGATAAGTAAAAAACCACGAATGCACAAACAAATCCAATAAGCATCGACAGTATTTTCAGCGCATAAAACACTGAAAGTGCGCTTTTTTCATGGTACCCAGCATGCATCAATTTTTCTGAGTAGGTCTCGTTATCCTTTTGGTTCCCCCGTCCAATAAATGGCGTTAATGACTCTAAAGTGTTGGCAAAGTCATAAGACTTACGAGAGCTTGCGTTGTTACCACCAGCAATCTGTTTCAACTTTTTATCGAGCGGCGATCGTGCACCAACAAAAAGAAAACCCAAGGTGAACGTGAGTAACATCGTGGTCAGCAAAATCATCCCGTAAAGAAAGGTTTGACTACTAATACCAAACTCCGAGAGCGCTTGCTTCCATACTTCTAAATCTAAGAATTCCATAATCTATATCTCGATATTTATTATTTTTCTTATCCACAATGCCCCTATAGCCAGCAAGATAACGCCAATACTGACCATCGAGATTCCTCTTGGGTCACTGTATAAGGGCTCTATGTATTCGGGGTTAACAAATTTCAGGCCGAAGAACAGAACAAATGGAGAAAGAGTCAGTATCCAAGCTGACAAGCGACTCTCCGCTGAGAGCGTTTTAATTTTTCTTTCTAATTTAAAGCGGGCTCTTAGTACTTCAGACACTTTTTGCAAGTTCTCTGAGAGGTTCCCCCCCGTTTCTTTCTGTAGCATCACGGCACTGGAGAAAGCCAACATGGAAACCGTTGGAACACGCTCAGTCATCTGCATAATCGCGAGCCGTAAATCGTAGCCATAGTTCAGTAGGTTGTAGGTGTTCTTGAACTCAGCACCAATTGGCTCCGGCATCTCTTCACCCACCTCATTGAACGACTGAACTAATGGCTGACCAGCCTGTAAAGCCCTTCTGATGATGTCTAACGCTTCGGGAAGCTGCTCCTCAAAACGCGCCATTCTGTATGTCACTCGATTTTGGACAAACAGGTAAGCCACCACCCAAGCAAAGACAAAAGCCGCTACACAAATGAACCACACTTGATTGAGCACCAAAGCGATCAAGGCTAATAAAGTACCGCAGAGAAAGACGACAAATAGAAAGCGGCTTAAGGTGATCTTGAGGCCAGCTAACTCAAGCATGCGCTTTAAATCAGCCAGAAAAGGAATCACAATGAGTTTTCGGTCAAATGGAGAGAGCTCTTTGTTGTAGTGCTCTTTAAGGAGCGACAAACTCTCTTCATCGATATTTCTTTGTGTCTCTTTTAAACGTCGAGTTAACTCTTTGTGTTTGGCTTTTTTCCCGGCGGCGGGCAGCAACAAGGCTTGCGAGATAAATAACACCGCGATAAATAACAGGACCAAAGAGACAGTTACGTTATCCATAATCCGCACCTCAACTATGTGACTCAGCAAAGAGTTCAAATGGCAGGTCAAGACCACGCTTAACTAACTGGTCATGCGCCTGAGGAACCACCCCTGTTGCTGTGTAATAACCTAATATATTGCCGCTCTCATCGACCCCTTGACGCTGGAATCGAAAGATTTCCGACATGGTGATCACTTCGCCTTCCATGCCATTGATCTCTTGGATACTGACCATACGGCGCTTACCGTCTTCTTGTCTCTCCATCTGCACCACGAGATGAATTGCTGAAGCAATCTGTGCTCTTAAGTTTTTAGTCGAAATATTCCATCCCGCCATTGAGAACATGTTCTCAACTCGGCTTAAGGCATCACGGGGGGTATTCGCATGTATTGTCGCGAGCGAGCCATCATGACCCGTATTCATTGCGGCCAACATATCGACCGCTTCGCTACCACGAACCTCCCCTACTACAATGCGGTCTGGTCGCATACGCAGGGTATTTTTTACGAGTTCACGTTGGCTGATCTCCCCTTTACCTTCTAAGTTCGCAGGACGCGTTTCTAGACGAATAACATGGGGTTGTTGAAGTTGAAGTTCGGCTGAATCTTCGATGGTGATGATTCGTTGATCTCGAGGGATAAAACCTGAAAAGATATTCAATGTGGTTGTCTTACCCGAACCGGTACCACCTGAAATCAAGATATTGAGCTCCCCTTTTACGGCCGCTTCAACGAATTTAGCCATCTGTGGAGAGGCAGATTTATATTGCAACAAGTTATCCATAGTTAGACTGTCGACAGCAAAGCGTCTAATGGACACCGATGGGCCATCTAAAGCCAAAGGAGGGATAATGGCGTTTACCCTTGAGCCATCAGCTAGACGAGCATCCACCATAGGTGATGCTTCATCGATTCGACGCCCCACTTGGCTAACGATACGGTCAATGATGTTTCTGAGATGTCGGTCATCTAAAAAAGTATAAGGTGTTTTTTCAAGCTTACCGCCACGTTCGACAAATACATTCTTCGGTCCGTTAACCAGAATATCCGATACCGTTTTATCTGCTAATAACGGCTCTAATGGCCCCAAGCCAAACACTTCATCCTCAATTTGCTTGATCACTCTTTTTCGACCTTCAGCACTCAAAGCATGGCTTTGGTCGTCAGCCATCAACTGAACGATCGCTTCATGAAGATCAACTTTCGCACGCTCTTTATCTAGACTAGAAAGCAAACCAAGATCGAGAGTCTCAAGTAGCTGCTTATGGAAGTAATGCTTGATAGAAAGCTCTTGTTCTAAAACTTTCTTAGCTTCATTAACCGATTTTTCTTGTTCTTCATTAGCATCTAGCCCCTTATGAACCTCAGGCTCATTCGTGACACCTTTAGGAAAGCTGGTGACGTTCTCGCTCTCTTGCTGCGAAAATTGTTCTACTTTTTTTTCAAACTCTGGGTTTATATTTTTTCGTTTAAAGAACATAACGATCCCTCACCTATGCTTTGAACAAACAGCCTATGAAAATATCTTTTTGAGCCAACTCTTCTCTTCCTGCTCTGGTGGAGAAAGAATATGAGACAAGTCAATGATCGAGCGTGTGATAGAGCTTTTCTTCTTAGATTCCACTAAAGGCTGGCCAAGGTTGGCACTTTCTAATGCCACCTTGAAATCATTAGGCATGACATGAATATCGTGCTTGCCAACGGTTTGTTCTATATCTGATAACTTGATGGTTTGTCGCTTCTCGTAGCGATTAACGATGATCTCAATCGAGTCTTGTTGTAAGCCATATTCGAACTTAAGCGTTCTTATTAGGCGGTTACTGTTTTTGATAGACACTAAAGTTTGCTGAGTAACGAGCAACACCTTAGTGGCAGGTGAGATCGCCGACGCAAAGATATGATCTAAACCTCGCGAGAAGTCGATAATGATGTAACGGTAGAAACGGCGTAACACAGGCAGCAGCTTGCCAATTTTCTGGGCATGCTCGTAATCATCCGCGTTATTTTCGTGTTTGAAGCTTAATATGTGTAACCCTGAAGTATGCTTATTCACTAAACTACTCAAAGACATATCATCCAAATCATTCGAGCTGTCGATGGCATCTGAAATGCTGTAACTAGGGGAAAGGTTCAAATATTCAGGGATAACACCGAATTGGAGGTCAATATCCAGCAAAAGCACTTCATCTGGGTGATAACTCGCGATTTCAACCGCGGTATTCAAGGCTAATGTTGTCGCTCCCATGCCCCCCTTGGTGTTAATAAACAGGAAGACTTCTCCGTAGCTCGAGTTTTCAATTTTTTCAGCGGCAGTTTTCTTAAGTAGCGGCAACAGGCCTGAAATAGAAATATCATGAGAGAGAAAGTCGGACGCGCCAAGTCTGAGTGCGATTTTCAATGAACCATTGTCACTTTCATCACCAAATACAACCAAAGACAAGTCATGCTCTTCTAGTTGCAGATTATAACTTTGCAGATCGACCATTTTCTGAGCCCAGCCGCCACTCGCTTCAACAAAAATAAGGTCCGGTGCATCTAAGTTTTTCAGATACTCTTCCGCCATACCTAGTAGCGAAAAGGAGTCAATGTGTACATTTCGGCAGCGCTTCAACTGCTGTCTCATATGGACATGAAAATGCTCATTGTTATAGATGAGCCAGACATTCAAGTTCGTCTTAAGGCGAATTGCATCGTCTTCATTAGGTAAAATATCAATTGCTTCGCCCATACTCCCACCTATCTTCATTTCGGACATCTTGTCCTATATCATCGAAGCCTAACGTTTATGCTTAAGAGCAACCTCTCTAACGATGTAATCCAATTCACCCTAAATAGGTTTTTAAGCATATTTTTACTAGCTCCCACCGCTAGCATCTCTTCACCTGTGTTAATTAAAGCTTTGTAGAACCTGACTATTATTACCGGTAAGGTCCTCATCACCTTTGCCCACATAGGCGTCGTAGCCCGCTTGCATACGCTCACCGGTACCATCAGGTAACACCTGCAGATTCTCTTGAGTCGCATTCGGGTTGTATGTTTGTTCCATCTTCAACTGAGCAACCGACTGCCCTAACCTAGCGTCATTCGCACAACCCACTAATACCAATGTGAGAAAGACCATCATTGTTCTAATCATATCTATCTCCTTACAAGTCATGACCAAATGAGCCTTCACTACCACCATCGGTTGGCGTGATATCTTTGGCTGCACTTGCACTACTGTTGTCTTCAGAATCAGAAGGCTCTGCAATGTATGCGCTTCGACCTAACAAGTAGTATTCCAAATCATTAGGATCGACAAACGCATCGGTTGGCAGTGTCACTTTGCTTCTGTCTACGGGTTTGGCGAGTCTAGGGGTAACAAGGATAACTAGCTCAGTTTCACCAGAGACATACTCTTGGCTATTGAATAACTGGCCCAAAATAGGCACGTCACCGATACCAGGCATTTTGTTACTAATATCTCGAACATTTTCACTCAATAGCCCCGCGATACCGATGGTTTGTCCATCAGCAAGCTCAAGTGTTGAAGATGCACTACGACGTGTGATTGGCGGAATAAAGTAAGTCGCATTGGTAGTACCAGGATCAATCGTTAGCGAGCTGCTATTCGCAATTTCACTCACATCAACAGCAAGGTTTAGGTTAATTTTCTGGTCACTAAGTACAGTAGGGATAAACTTCAAACCTACCCCATATTCCTTGTATTCAATGGTAATCCCATCATCATCCGGAACAGGGATTGGGAACTCACCACCCGCCAAGAACTCAGCTTTTGAGCCACTCAAAGCCGTCAGGTTCGGTTCAGCCAACACTTTAGCAACGCCGTTCTGTTTCGCGACATCAAGTGCGAAGGTAAACAAGGTATTACTGTCGATAAAGGAACCTAAAATCCCGTAATCGGTTGAAGTAGGAATATCAAAGATTGGCGTGGCACCTAATACACCAGCTGGTACCGATGCACCACCCCATGAAAAATTAGAGCCGCTAGTTTGGAAGAAGTGGAAATTGGCATCAAACTTTCTCACCAGACTACGCTGAACCTCGGCAACCGTGACTTCTAACATCACTTGCTGAGCACCACCGATCGACATCAAATTGATCACCCCTGTCGCTGCGGCTTGCTCACTACCACTCTCTTTCGTTTCGTCAGCAGCCTGCCCTGCGGCATAGGTTTCAGCAATTCTCATCGCCACATTCATCTTCTGTTGATTGCTAATTTGTCCACTAAGCAATAAGCGATTCTGTGCGCTATGCACCTCAATCGTTTCATCAGGAAGAAACTCATACAGCTTGGCTTTCAAACTATTGAGATCATGCGTAACCTCAATGTTGATCGACTCAATCAACTGGCCTCGAGCATCCCACGCCATCAGGTTGGTCGCACCTAGCTTCTTACCAATTAAAAAGACTTCGTTAGATTTCAAAATGACGATGTCCAATACCTCTGGATCACCGAGGGAAACCTTGCTCGCCTTCCCAGAAAGCACCACATGAGTAGATTTATGGTGAGGTACCGTAACTGTTTTTCCCGTTTGCAATGCAGCAAAACTGGCAGTAGAAAAGCAAATCAGGCTAAAAATACACGTTATTATTGTTTTCATAACTCACCTCAATCCTTAACG
The DNA here is from genome assembly GCF_002876325.1 of Vibrio sp. 10N.261.52.A1. Classification (NCBI taxonomy): domain Bacteria; kingdom Pseudomonadati; phylum Pseudomonadota; class Gammaproteobacteria; order Vibrionales; family Vibrionaceae; genus Vibrio; species Vibrio sp. 10N.261.52.A1. Next base: position 309 of record NZ_MCYD01000660.1, on the reverse strand, counting down.
CGAACGTTGGAGGTTTCTGTACCCTTGATAATGGTCACACTTGGTCTAGGCACATATCGACGAACCACTTTTTTCTCTACTTCGTGTGGGTTTCTCAAAGTAAGCTGAATACTGCCTTTGCTTTTTGCCGTAAGAAGCTTTTCTGCATCTTTGGGTGTTACCTCGAGGGTCACCGCACGAACAATAATGGGACTGTTTTCTTTAGTTCTCGCAGTTTGGTCGACCGCTAATACTTTTATGTCCTTCAACACGGTTTGAGTCGCCGCCGAGTTTTTCCCATAAGAGACGGTATGAAGTGGTCAAGTAAAA
>NZ_MCYD01000659.1:0-4347 GCF_002876325.1 Vibrio sp. 10N.261.52.A1 | reverse complement strand
GCTTGATGGATATTTATCCAAAAGTATTTTGTGATCTAGAGCACGTGACACATATCGCTAGGTAAGCTTCCTCAGAATTAGACAAACAAAAGCCGCATAACTTTGCTTATGCGGCTTTTGTGTTTTTGTCTTTACTCAATGTCTCTTCTTGTCTGGCTCAAGTTTATAGTCGCTCTAATCATTCGTTTTGAGCAATCTCGCCGTGCCGTTCTCTCTAATCGCATTGATTGCCTCTAGCTGTTTATAGATGACGAAGTAGCGATTGATATTGGCAACGTAGGTGACAGGCTCTTTACTGACGTATTTACGAGTAATTATCTCTACGTTTTTAAACCAGATGTTCGGGTTGTAGCCTTTCTTCTTCGCAAGGTTCCTCATCTTTCTGATCTTAGCTGGACCTGCGTTATAGGAGGCGAGAGTAAAGTAAATCTGGTTATCTGGAGTAATGGCTGGGTCATCAAAATATCTATCTTTAATGAAGCGCATGTATTTCACACCAGCATGGATGTTGTTATCGACGATGTGGATATTCTTGATGTTGACGTTTTTGTCTCTCGCAGTGCTAGGTAGAACCTGCATTACTCCAATAGCACCTCGGTGGGAGACTCTGCTTTGATCAAGGCCCGACTCTTGGAAGCCTTGCGCAGACATCATCAAAGGATCGAATTCATACTTATTCGAATACTTTTTAAATACATCAGCCAGTTTAGCAACGCGGTCAACTTTGTTCGGGTTGAGTGCCCGACCTAACCAACGAGTATTATCTATGTATTTCTTATAGATCACGTTTCCAAGCAGGGTACCTGTTCGAGCTGTCTTAACGTATTTGTTTATCTCTTTCTTTAGTTGAGGGCTGTCTTTTCTTAATGCCCAGGCTATTTGACCATTTTCGCGTAAAGGTAAGTCGTGATGGACTTGAATGTTTTCCATCACATCGATCCACAGTTTCGCTTTGTGGCTGTCCAGAATCGTACCTTGTATATAGCCTTGGTTAACGAGCTCGATCAGTTCGTAGTCTTGCAGTGACTCTTCGATGAAGTGGACATGCAGTGGCGGTAAACCCAGTTCGTTGAGTTCCTTATTGACCCTTTGCACGCTTTCGAAGTAACTGGAGCTGGCCCGAATCCATACTTCCTTACCACTAAGCTGCTTGATCTCGGTGATCGCTTCTGAATTCTTGCCAGTGATAATGAGCTCTTTACCGTCTTTAATCATAGGGTCTGAAAAATCGATCACCTTTAATCGCTTATCGGTGACGGTCAGGTTTGCAACAGCAACATCGCCATAGCCTGACTGTAGAGAGGGGAGCAGGTCATCCCGCTGCACAGGAATAATTTGAACGTTCAGGTAAGGGTGCTTCTTGCGAAGACTTTTTTCGAAATGGTAAAGCATCTCGGCAACGATGCCTTTGGGCTTGCCATCTTCTATATAGTAGAAGCCAAGATCAGCAGAGACCAGCACTCTCACTGTACCTTTGGTTTTGAGTACGTCGAGGTCCCCCATGTAAGGCTTATTGCTTAATGGCGAGAGTTCTAATGCGTGGGAAAATTGGCTAAATAGCACGATCCCAATAAATAATAACAACCTACTCACATCCACACTCCATGTTGATGTTTTGTTAAAAGTTATTTATTGAAGATACCGTGTATTGTGCGATTCATCAAGTTCGTGGAATAGGTTTAAAAAAAGCGCGCTAGTAAATTAGCGCGCTTTTTTAGTCAGGAACAGAATGGTTGGCTAAGGTAGTGGGTTCAGCTCAATCAAGGCTTCTGTTCTTTGAATCGCGTCCTCAAGGCCAAGCTGTTTGTAGGCCTCTAGCTGAATTTTTAGAGACTTACGCGCTGCGATGGTATCTGGGTAAGTCTTTTGCAGTTCTTGCGTTCTATTGATTGCAGCGATCCAAGCTTCACGACGTAGATAGAAATCTGCCGTTGCTAGGTCGTAATCCGCCAAACGGTTTTTAAGTGCGAACATGCGTTTTTGTGCATCTTCTGCGTAAGGGCTTGCTGGGAAGCGCTCTAGTAGTCGTTTGAAATCAGCAAAAGCGAGTTTTACAGGCTCAGGATCTCGGTCGCTACGGTCGATATTAAAAATATCGTGCATAAAGTTTCTGTCTTGTGCCATGTGCGTTAGGCCGCGCATGTAAAGAACCCAGTCTTGTTTTTCGTGAGTTGGGTTTAAACGCAAGAAACGTGAAATGGTCGCTAGGCCAAGCGCTAGGTCATCATTTTTGTAGTAAGCGTAAATCAGGTCTAGCTGTACTTGTTCAGAATAGGCGCCGAAAGGGTAACGAGAGTCTAGGGCTTCTAGCTTTTCAATGGCAGAAAGCCAGCTACCACTTTGTAGCGATTCTTGCGCCTCAGAATAGAGAACCGATGGCGGTACATCTGGCACTATCTCTTCGGTACTTGAACAACCAGCCAAGAGTGATACGGCTAATAGACCCGCTAAAGTAAGGTGTTTCATGTCAGGCGTCGATTCCTTGAATTAAATATTTCGTAAGCTTCCGTTACTTTCTAACCAGTAACAGATACAATGATGCAATTATTCTATTTTATCCATACTAATGGGTATTAGTCTCACGGTTTTTAAAAAAGTTCGATATGGCTCAGCAGATCACATTAACAGACACAGTAAAAAGCAGCCAGTTAGGTCAACGTTTAGACCAAGCTGTCGCTGAACTATTTACCGATTTTTCTCGCTCTCGTATTAAAGAGTGGCTTCTTGACGGCAAAGTCCAAGTGGACGGTGAAGTTATTACCAAGCCACGCGTTAAGGTTATGGGCGGAGAAGAGATCATCTTACAAGCTGAACTTGAAGATGAAGAGCGCTGGGAAGCACAAGACATTCCTCTAGACATTGTCTTTGAAGATGAACACCTATTGGTTATTAACAAGCCACGTGATTTTGTTGTTCACCCAGGAGCAGGTACGCCGGATGGAACCGTGCTAAACGCGTTGCTGCACCACTACCCACAAATCGCTGAAGTACCTCGTGCAGGTATTGTTCACCGTCTAGATAAAGACACGACAGGTCTTATGGTTGTTGCTAAAACAGTACCAGCACAGACTCGCCTTGTACGTGCATTGGCTAAGCGTCGTATTACTCGTGAATACGAAGCGATTGCAATCGGCAAAATGACCGCTGGTGGCATGGTAGAAAAAGGCATTAGCCGCCACGCAACCAAGCGTACTTTGATGGCTGTGAATGAAACGGGTAAGCCAGCGGTAACTCACTACCGCGTTGCTGAACACTTCCGTGAACACACACGTATTCGTCTACGTCTAGAAACGGGTCGTACTCACCAAATCCGTGTACATATGTCTTACCTTCAGCATCCACTGCTAGGTGATATTGCCTACGGTGGTCGTGCACGTATTCCAAAAGGTGCATCAGAAGAACTAACGAAGATGATTCGTGCTTTTGATCGTCAAGCACTACACGCGGTTATGCTTAAATTTGTTCACCCAATCACGGGCGAAGAAGTTGAATTCCACGCACCTGTGCCAAATGACATGGTGGTGATGGCTGAAGCTCTGCGCGTTGATGCTCGCGATAACCTAGAAGAAGACATTTAATTATGTCGATGATCATCCCTAACTGGAACGCACCAAGTAATGTGAAGGCTTTTGCTTCGACACGTGTTGGTGGTTTTTCTGCTGATGCATATCAAGGGCTAAACCTCGGTATGCATGTTGGGGATGATGCTTCACTGGTTGAACGTAACCGCATATGGCTTACGCAACACGCTAACATGCCAACTGCACCGGTATGGCTAAACCAGACACACTCAACTGATGTGGCAACGGTTCTTGAGCCAACATCCAATGTTCTCGACGCGGATGGAGCTTTCACTACTGCTAGTGGGGTGGTTTGCTCAGCGATGACGGCGGATTGTTTACCAGTGATCCTCACTGATACCAAAGGTACTCAAGTTGCTGCGGTTCATGCCGGATGGCGTGGTCTTGCTGGTGGTATTCTTGAAAATGCAGTCGCAAAGTTTACCAATCTCAGCTCTGACAACCAGATCATTGCTTGGCTAGGCCCTGCGATTGGCAAACAAGCCTTTGAGGTTGGTGATGATGTGTTGGAAGCTTTCGTTGGTTTTGACCCTCAAGCCAAGCTTGCATTCAAAGCGAAAACTGAACCGGGCAAATGGTTAGCGAATATGTCTCAACTTGCAACACAGCGACTTACTAAAGTGGGTGTTTCGCAAGTGACGGGTTCGAACCTTTGTACTTTTGCCGATTCTGATGCTTTCTATTCTTATCGTCGAGATGGCGTTACTGGACGTCAGGCTACCTTTATTTGGCTAGAGTAACGTTTAGTAAGTGTCCGCTTTTATCC